>DASXVL010000275.1:0-11380 GCA_036504255.1 Armatimonadota bacterium
AATTTGAATGCGGCGCCCATCCTCGGCAGGAATCTCATTATAGGTTTGCGCGGCGTAGTAGGCGTTGCCATATTGGAAGGGGAGCTTTGCCGAGATGGGGATGAATGTTTTGCCATCGAAGTCGCCGAGCCTGTAATTGCCATCCGCGCCGCTGAGTACCCAGACCACCGTGTGCGGTTCTCCGGAAACCGGCAACGGGAACAAGTCGGGACACTCAAAGAAACCATCGAGCCAGCTTTGCCGCTGCCATGTTTTGAGATCGGCCGAGGTCAAAAACGCGATGCCATGTTTTCCCTCACGAATATCGTAAAGGGCCATCACCCAGTGTTGCCCCGCGCTGTACCAGAAGACCTTCGGATCGCGCCCTTCATGGCGCACGACGGGGTTGTCCGGCGCGTAGCTCCAGCTCCGCCCGCAATCGTTGCTGTAGGCGAGCGCTTCGCCGCACGCGGTGTCGGTAAAGGCAGCGATCATCGCCGGCGCTGTGCCCTGTCCAAACCCCGCAGAGTTGGCATGGTCAACGACCACGCTGCCGGAATAGGCATGCCCCTTCGCCTGTGAGAACGGATAGAGCGCTGCCGGGAGTTCCTGCCAGTGCACGAGATCGGGGCTCACGGCATGGCCCCAGTGCATATTCTCCCATTGCACGCCGTAGGGATTATGCTGGTAGAAGAGATGGTATTCCCCCTGGTAATAGACCAGGCCGTTCGGGTCGTTGAGCCAGCCACGCCGTGAAGAAAAATGGAATTGCGGACGTGAAGCCTCCTGGTACCGGTCATCCGCTCCAGGCGCCGAATCCGCACAGACAATAGCCAATAACCCCGACGCGGTTGGCGGTAACCCTGCGACTTGAATGGTAGCGGTCTTGCCCTGCCAGGGGCTCATGTCAGTAAAAACCCAAAAGTCGGGCTGGGCATCGGCGAGTTCTATGAAAAACTCACGCTGGACTTGGCCATCGACCGAGATCTGTACTTTCTGTTTTGCCGCCCCGTTTTTAACGGGAAAAATCAGGTAGCGCCCACACAGGGGCAGTTGGCGTTGACCGTTCTCCATCTCGCTCGCTCACTTTCGCAATATTAGTACTGGTTAGCCATCGTTGGCGCAAGTAATAGTTCGTCAGGCAAGGGGGTAGTCGCTCCCGAACAGGAACAGACGAATGCCGCGACACGACTGGCATGCGCATGCAGCGCTGCCAACGGATACCCGTACAAAAGCCCCATCGTCAGCGCCGCCGTGAAGGCATCGCCCGCACCAACCGTATCAACGACCGTCGTCGCTATGCCCGGATGTACCGACAGCTCATCGCCCTGCAGTAACACGCTGCCCGCTTCACCCTTGGTTAGTGCCAACATGCGCAAGCCAAAACGATCACGCAGTTGGCGGAGAAGTTCCATCTCGTTGCCCACCAGTCCCAGTAGATCGCGTACGATGGGCAATTCGTGCTCGTTCAGCTTGAGGACGTTGGCCAGCTTGAGTGAGGCTTCGATGACCGCGCGATTGAAATAGTCCTGGCGCAGATTGATATCAAAGACCCGCAAGGCATGCGCCGGAGCCGCGCATAACAATGCCTGAATGGTCTGACGTGATGCTGGGCAACGTTGCGCCAGGGTTCCGAAACAGACGGCGTGAGCGCGCTGGATTGCCGCACGGATAGCATCCATGTAAGGAAATGCATCCCAGGCTACCTCGGTCTGGATATGATAGCTGGGATGCCCGGCGGGATTGAGGGTGACCGATACCGTTCCGGTCGGCAATGATGGGTGACGGAAGATGCCCGTGCGGGAAATACCCAGTTCATGGAGGCGCTGCAGTATTTCATCACCATTGGCATCGTGCCCAATGCCCGACACGACGGTTGCTTGTGCGCCAAGCGCGCGTGCGTAATAGGCGAAATTAGTCGGTGCGCCACCGAGCTGCTTGCCATGCGGCAGCAGGTCCCATAATATTTCGCCTACCCCAAAGACGTGGGGTGAATTGATAGTGCTATGCATAGTGGCTGATCTCTTGGTAATAGCAGCGCAGATTGAAGGAAATGGCAACAAATACAAAGTATTGTATAGACATATCCAGGGTTTATGCGCTGCTGTTAGT
This sequence comes from Armatimonadota bacterium, assembly GCA_036504255.1. Taxonomy (GTDB): domain Bacteria; phylum Armatimonadota; class Hebobacteria; order CAIYQO01; family CAIYQO01; genus DASXVL01. The sequence continues at coordinate 2,092 of DASXVL010000275.1, forward strand.
TATAATTTTCGCAATGCTAGCAGGAAAAAGGGTGGAATTCAAGTGTTTTGCTTGACCTGTCAATAATTAGTTGTATATACTTTTACCGGAAATAAATTATGACAACTCTTCCGCACAAGCTGACCAAACACCAACTGATCCGTGACTTCATCCACACGCGGATCACGGAGGCATATTATCTGCCGGGCCAACGAATTCCCAGCGAAACAGAATTGTGCGAGCGATTTCAGACGACCAGGGCGACCGTTGGCAAAGCCTTGCAGGAATTAGCGCTGGCTGGTCTGATTACGCGTCGTCGGGGCTCCGGCTCTTGCGTGGCTCTTCCCGTGACGCAAACGCTCCATACATTCGGCTTGCTCATCCCCAATCTTGGCGAGACCGAAATCTTTGAACCGATCTGCAATGCGCTCGCCGTGTCGGTGGCCGAACATAATCATCGCTTATTCTGGGGACAATTCGCGACACGTAACATGGAAGAGCGGAGTCTGGCCGCGGAGCGGCTCTGTGGACAATACATCGAGCAGGGGGTGGATGGTGTCTTTTTCGCGCCGATTGAGCAAGCCTCCGCGATGGATGAAACCAATGCGCGCATTACCCAATCGCTTGAGTTAGCGGGAATTCCCGTCGTCTTGTTTGACTGTGATTTCGTCAAATTTCCTGAACGCAGCCAGTTTGACGTGATCGGGATCGACAATCGACGGGCGGGCTACTTGCTCGCGCAACATTTAATCGCGCAGGGTTGTCGTCGGATAGCCTTTGTCTGTCGTCTGTTATCGGCGCAGACGATCGAGGCGCGCATTGCCGGGTATCGCGAGGCGCTCTTGCAGCATGGTTTGCCGGTGCCTGCCGTGTGGGTGCACCGTGGTGAGCCTACCGATGCGGACTTCATAGCGCGCCTGCTTGCAGCAGAACCGCCTGATGCGATCATCTGTGGGAATGATTACACCGCCGCACTCCTGGTTGATGCCCTGCTCAGGCGCGGCGTACGCGTACCCGACGATATCCGCGTCACCGGTGTCGATGATGTCAAATATGCCCATTTGCTGGCTGTCCCCCTAACAACCATCCGGCAACCATGCGCCGCCATAGGACAAGCGGCCGTGGAAGCGATGTTGCAGCGCATCGCGCTGCCGGGGCGTCCTGGCCGCGAGATCCTCCTCGACGCTGACCTGGTGACGCGTGCGTCAACCGCATGATAGTGGTAAGCGGCACGCGCTGCCGAGCGGCTTACGGTAGATAACGCGGTTAGCGTGCGCGCGGGGGCGCGGTGGTTTCGCGCACCACCAGCGTCGTGGGGAGCACCCTCTGCACGTCTGTGGTAATCTTTCCCGTAATGCGATCGACCATGAGATTGGCAGCGGTGATCCCGACCTGGCGCAAGGGGAGCTTAACAGTGGTCAACGTGTTGTGCCACGCATCATTGTAGAGGGGGAGGGTATCATCATTGCCGATGACGCTGATATCTTCCGGCACGCGATAGCCGTCGAGTGTGAGTAACTGATGGATGATGATGGCGGATGCATCATTCGGCGCGAGGATGGCCGTGATTTCCGGATGGCGACGCAATTCGCGCAAGAGCGGATTCTTTCGTGCAATGCCGGCATTGTAGAGCGAGTATAAGCGCGCATGAGAATCCGGCGTCAAGGCCGCGTGCCAGAGGTCCGACCCAAGTTTCACCGGATGGAGATACTGTTCCGGCGATAATCCTCTTTCGGCATAGGCTTGCAGGTAGCCCGCGTATAATCCTCGCACGGGGAGTATCAAACGCGTGGCTCTATTATATCCGCACGGGTACATAATGTGACGGTGCCCAAGATCGAGCAGGTGTTTTGCTGCCTGTGCGCCACTGGATATTTTATCGACGGTCACTCCGAGTGCGGATGCCGTATCCTCCATGACCAGCATGATCGGCCGGTTGGCGAATGTGGGCAAGCTGTGCAGCTTCGTGTTCATTTCGGCGAACCACTCTGGGGAAGAGTTGATGATGGCCCCATCGACATCCCCACGGAGTAGACTCGGCGGGAATGAATCCGATGGGTGGGAATAATCGACGGTAAGCAGCCCGAAGCCGCGTGACGATAATCCCGCCATGATACCGTTTAAAATGGTGTTAAAATATGTCGTTTGGTAAAACTGCGCAGGAAAAAAGAGGGCAATAAGTTGATTGATGGGCATCTTGCCGTGCTGCATCATCGACATGCGGCGCGCCGCATGGTGCAGCGAAGGGTCATAGCCCATTTCCGAAGCCATTGCCAAGATGCGAGCGGATGTCTGGGCGTTCTGGGAATCCGGCGCGACAAAGGCCCGGGACACGGTGGATATGCCTACGCCACAGCGCTTAGCGATGTCGCGTAAGGTGATATTCTTCGCAGGAGTAATGGGGTCTGATAGCTTCGTTTGAGTAGTCATGGCAGCATGCAACCGTGCGCAATACGTTTAGTGGATTTTTGTGAACCAATCGTTCTTTATAATAATGGCATGCAATATCGACTTTTGCAAGTGTTTATAAAGGGTCTCTATGGGCGGCACTCTAAAACAAGTAGTATCATTGAAGCACGTACAACACCGAATCGTTTGAGCACCCACCCGTGATGCTAGCCACGCCACGATAATTTCCTTGCCAACAGGTCTATGTGACTACACCATGACACCGTCACTGGGAGCGCTCCCAAATCGTCTTGGCGACTTTTTCAGTATATGATGAATCGTTAGGATTGTCGATAGTTTATCTTTCTGCGTACCAGGCATTCGCACTGCTCAGTACCAAGACCTGCTCTCACCTCTAAGACCAAGAAAACCTCTTGACAAACGGTCTGCGTGATCGTACAATTGCCAATTAAATGGGACCGTTCCCAAAAGTGCAAAAACGGTCACATCTACTATGATCTTGTCGATGTATCGATCCCAAGTTATTATGAACGGAGGTAACTCATGAATTCGACCCTTGCTCCTTCTTCCTCGCGACGGGGTTTCACGTTGATTGAGCTTCTCGTCGTCATCGCGATCATCGCGATCCTGGCCGCTATCCTCTTCCCGGTCTTCGGCAAAGCGCGCGAGAAGGCGCGCCAGAGCCAGTGCACGAGCAACCAGAAGCAGATCGCGCTGGCGTTTCAGATCTATTCCCAGGAGAATCAAGAGCGGCTACCCCTGGCCTTCAACACGGATGCGAATAGCAATGGCCAATATGATGCCGGGGACTCGCTGGCCTGGCTGGACCTCATTAACATGCCGGCGGGCGGCAAGATGATGCGCTGCCCCTCCCGCGAGAAGTCGTCGGCGTTCATTTCCGACTATGCCTATGACAGCGCGCTGAGTGGACTGACGCTGGCCGAAATCGCCGATCCGAGCGGGGCCATTCTGACGGCCGACAGTGAAGATCCCGCCGGGACCTTCTGCGAGACCGCGCCGCACAACGGCAAATTGATCGCGGCCTATGTGGACGGCCACGTGGAAATGACCGCTGACCGCGGCCCCTGGTATTCGCAATTCGCCGCCAGCCTGCATGGCGCGAATGACCTCAACGCCTCCGGGTCGTTCGGGTATGGTGCGCCGATCATTACCGGTGGCCCGGTGCTCTCTACCGTGCCGGGTCCGCGTGGAAACAAAGCGTTAAACGTGCTCTCCGGCGCGGCAAACCGCTACATCTCGTACGCGTCCAGCACGCCGCTCTGCATGAATCCGGTGTCGAATGTCACCGTGGGCTTTTGGCTCAATCTCCCCGGGATCCCCGGAACAACATATCCGAATGACCCTATTGTCTATAATGCGGTGCGTAGTAATACCGGTGGATGGGCCGTGACCTGCAGCGCTGGCGTCCTGACGGCGATGACCTGCGTGAAGGGCAGTACAGGTTTAGGGGAAACGGCGATTGCCACTACCACAGCGACGGCGGGTTGGCATTATGTCCGGGCCGTACACCAATTCTGGCTCCCGACCCCCACGCAAGGCTACGAGCAAACCTCGTTGTATCTTGATGGGAATCCGACCGCGGTGAATGTGGCGAATCGGTATTGCAGTACCGGCGGGATTTCGCCGTACTCCGGAGCCTTATTCCTGGGCAGCTTCTGGAACACGCATACCGCCGCGTCGTCGTACTCGATCTCTGATCTGCGCATCTATCATCGCTTGCTGACTGCCGATGAAATCGACGCGTTGCCTTCACGCTAGTCTGATCCGCAACACGAACTCCACGCCCCCTCCGCACGCCCCCTCGTGCGGAGGGGGCGCTAAAATATGACACGACAGCCTCGACGCAGTAGTTCTTCATGCCATACCGCAGAGTGGGGGGCGCGAAGTAATATTCTCTCAACCGCTCACCACCTCGGTCTTGCACATCGTCAGCGCGAAGATCGGTAATACCGACCACAACGCCTGCACCTCGTGGGGTTCGCTATCGACGGGACATTGCCGGCGACCCTGCTGAAGCGCTCCTCGCACGTTGGACGAAGATTTCCAGTTTATCTACCTTCCCGGCAAGTGCGATAGTTTCCTCCGCCAGCAGGGTGAGACACGCCGGGGATCACATTGCCTGCCCCCTGGGCAAACCGTCATAATTCAGCTCACGCCGGTGCGCTGAGATTACGCGTTCGACGCATCGCCGTGTCGGCATACGAAGGAGAGAAGGATGTTATTACGTGCAGTGTTCGTTGCGGTGCTCGCCGCCGTCCTGTTCGGGACGGCGCATGCCGCCGCAGTTGATGGTGTGGTCTGGAAATCCACTGTGGCGGAAGGAAAACGTGAACTGCCTGACAGTAGCACGCGTTTCCGACTGGCCCTGGGGGATAAGCTAACTGTTATCGCGCAAGTGCGCCTGCCGGATGGGCTACAGGGAAATCAGAGCATCGCGCGCACTCCCTGTTGGGAATTCGGAGTGCGCGCCGATGGCACACTCTATTTTACCCTTCCGGGCAAAGGCGGACGCACATCCACAGCGATAACCCCGCCTGAAGTACCACCCCTGTATGTCTCTCCGGAGACTTCCTGGTCGCCTGCCCCCCCACAGTCAGGACGCATTCCCAAAGACACCTGGGTCCCGGTAGCGTGGACGATCGATACGCAGGGCGAATTCTGGACGGCATTTGGCTTTTATATTAATGGGCTGCCGCAGGGAATCAGTCTGGGTGGAATCTTTTCCGTGCCGGCCACCCCGGGCCCAGTGCTGATCGGCGGGGGAACGGCCGGCGGGTTTGACGTCCGCGAAGTGCGTCTCTTTGACCGCAAGTTGAGTGCTGAGGAAGTCGCGTTCGAGTGCGGCGGAGTACCTGTCGCCAAGACCGTCGATCAGAAGATCCCACAGGTCTTACCCGCGACCAGACAAGGGTCATCACGCCTGATCATCGCCCATCGCATGATCGGCTTTGGCCCCTCTTTTGGCGGAACGCAGGACCCGGCGAATCGGGCGTCGGGCGCCGGGAGTTTTGTCTTCCCGGTAAAGCAGCCTAAGGGCGCCAATATTGCCGGCTGGTGCCGTGATACGCATATCGGCGCATTGCACCCACCGTTTGCCGACTCCGTTGCGGAGTATAAATGGGAGATCGCGCAGGCCTATGCGGCCGGCGTTGATGCCTTTGTCTTCGATACCTGCGGTGGGCTGCAGGATTTCCCCATTCCCGAAAAAATGCTGCAAGCCGCCGAGGAATTGGGTGGGGCGTTTAAAGTCGGCCTATGCCTGGATTTTGCCGCCGGAACCATGGAACGCAAAGCGGAGACTGTGAAAAATTGGCTGGAGCGTCACGGAAAGAGCCCGGCGATACTGCGTATTCAAGGACGTCCGGCCTTTATCTCGTACATGCAATATCGGAAGCCGGAAGACGTGCAGAGTTTTTTCAGCACGTTACGCCAGGCGGCCGGAGAGCCGATCTTCCTGCACCTCGATCTCAGTGAAGTCGCGCTGCGGGGCAAGACCGCTGCTGATTGGGAAGCGGGTGTCCGCCCGTACCTGCCGCTGGCTGATGGCATCGGATGTTTCTTCAGCCGAGCGGGGCTCGCACGCGATACGCAGGCGTTCACCGCCTTGGCGCAAACGGCGCATCAGGAGGGCAAGCTATGGGGCATGAGCCCCTGGGTGAACTACTACACGCCGGGCCGCAGCAGCCAGGTGGAGAATATTGGCGCGGAGAACTCACGTCTTTGGGATCAGATGTGGAAGCTGGCGCGCGAGACGCGTTCCGATTACGTGTTGCTGACGACGTGGAATGATATCACCGAGGACACGCAGGTCATGCCGACCGTGCGTCATTTCTTCACCTATACGGATTTGCTGGCCAATTACTACGGGCCCTGGTTCCGTACAGGAGAGGAGCCCAAGCCGACGCACGATCAGGTGTATGTCTTTTATCGTCCGTATCGCACGGATGCCGAGGCGCCGCTCATTACCGGGCCACGCACGCGTGGCTCGTCCTCGCAAGATCAGTTGGAAGTGCGCGCCTTCGTCACCGCCCCCAGTACCGTGGTCGTGGACGGCATGGGCCGACAAGACATTCCGGCAGGTATGACCTCCGTGTCATTCGCCAGTAAACCCGGCCCGGTCAAAGTCTCCCTCGTGCGAAAGGGGAAAACGCTGCTGGCATTCCAAGCCCCGGAGTATATCACCACTCGTCCCTGGCGGCAGGATTTTTCCATCCGTGGCTTCAGTAGTGAAGAGGCTGCGCATTGGAAACAGTGGTTCCCCGAAGGTCCCGCGATTTTCCCTAGCGAGTACGGGGATTATGATGGTAACGGGCTACCGAATTGGTTCGAACATTATTATTTCGGGCGTTGGACGGGCACGCCGCCAAATGCCGATCCTGATAGCGATGGGAAGACAAACCTGCAGGAATACCAGGACGGTACCGATCCGAGCGCGCCCCCTGCGCTCTACCCGGCGAATTTCGTGTGGGATGCGGCAATCGACTTCCGCCCCAAGGATGAGACCAATCCCATTCCGGATGCGTTGGGCAGCAAGGTCTGGGAGTTTGAGTTCCTGTCCAGCCGAGATCGCACCGGACAATTTGCGCCAGCGCGGCAATTAGTTCCTCAAATCGCCTCGTGGTTAGAGCGGGGCGATTCCTGGGCCTTTGCGATCGGCAGTCCAAAAGAGGGCAGCCTGCTCTATACGGGAGAAGCCGATTCCGCCGCAGCGCAGGTGTGGACCAGTCCGATCACCGGCCGCATTGCGCTGAATATCGTACTGTCTCATGACCCGACCTTGACATGGGCGAAAGCGCCGGTGACGGTGAGTTTGACGCGCATTCGCACCAATGAGTCGATCTACTCGGCATCGTTTACCCCTCCCGGAGAACCGCTGACAGTGACGCGCGAGATTACGCTCCAGCGCGGTGAACGCCTGCGGCTCGCGGTGACCGGCGCCGCCGGTGGACCACGCTGGGGAGCACGTGTGCGCTGGGTCAACACTTACCTTGGGCCGTAGCCGCCTCTGCGCTAATCACTTCCAGACCTTTCGCTGCAATAGTCGGCCACGCATATCAGGAGGATATGCGTGGCCGTATGGCGAAGAATAGCACAAATAATACTAGAAATCTGTGCGGTGGGCACTGCGTCACGTATTGTCACGATGCCGCGCAAGCTATTGAGGTGAATGGTTGGACGAACCGATTGTATCGCAGATGACCGAGGGCGCACTGCTGCCCCAACTCAAGACGAATCCCGATGCGCTGCGTATTATTCCGCTGGGTGGCATTGGTGAAATCGGCAAGAATATGTACGCCTATGAATTTGGCGGCAAGATTATTGTGGTGGATTGCGGCTTAATGTTCCCCGAGCAGGAAATGCTCGGCATTGACATCGTCATCCCCGATATCACCTATTTGCTGGAACACGCGCAGGACGTGCTGGGCATTTTGCTGACCCACGGGCATGAAGACCACGTCGGCGCGCTCCCCTGGGTGCTCAACGAATTGAATGTCCCGGTATGGGGTACGCGCTTGACGCTGGGCCTGGTGCGCAACAAGCTGTCGGAACATACCTACTTGGCTCCCGTGACGCTGCATGAAATTGACCCGGACCAATCGTTAGAGCTCGGCCCGTTCCGGGTGAATTTTTTCCGCGTGACGCATAGTATCCGCGATGGCGTGGGCTTTATCATCGACACCCCGGCCGCGCGTGTGGTGCACACCGGCGATTTCAAATTCAACCAGAGCCCGCTCTCCGGCCCGCGCACCGAGGTGCACAAACTCGCGCAGGCCGCCATCGATGGCGTGACCGCGTTGATGAGTGATACCACCAACGCCGAGCGTCCCGGCTGGGTGCCGTCAGAGCGTGAAGTGGCCGATACGCTCGATGAGCTCTTCGCCAATGCGCCCGGCCGTGTAATCGTCGCGACGTTCGCCTCCAATATTTCACGCATGCAGGAAATCCTCAACGTCTCCGCGCTCTACGAACGCCGGGTCTGCGTCATCGGCCGCAGCATGCGCGCCAACATGGAGATCGCCCGGGATCTGGGATATATCCGCCTCCCGTATCCTGATATCATCATTGAGCCCGATCAGGTGTCCACCTTCCCGCCCAACGAAGTCACCGTATTGACTACCGGCAGTCAGGGCGAACCGCTCTCTGCCTTGCGCTTGATGTCCAACGGCGAGCATAAATATATCAAGCTCAGCGAAGGCGACCTGGTCGTAATCTCCGCCACCCCCATTCCTGGTAACGAGGATCTCGTATATCGCACCATTAACCAGTTGTTCCGGCAGGGCGCCGACGTCGTCTATTACGGGCAGGTGCACGTCTCCGGGCACGGGAATGAGGAAGAGCTCAAGATGATGCTCACCCTCACCTCGCCGCAATTCGTCATTCCCATGCATGGGGAATACCGCCATTTAATCCGCTATCGCAAGATTGCCGCCGCAATGGGGTACCCAGCTGACCGTGTCTTCATCTTGCAACTCGGCGACGTGTTGGAGTTGACGCGCGAAAGTGCCAAAGTGATAGGGCAGGTGCCCGCTGGTCGTGTGATGATCGATGGGCTCGGCGTCGGCGACATCGGCACCGTGGTGCTGCGCGATCGCAAGCATCTCTCTGAAGACGGCATGCTGGTGGCCATTGTCGGCATTGACTCGCAAACCGGCGCCATCGTCTCCGGTCCCGATATCATTACCCGCGGTTTTGTCTACGCCAAGGAGGCGGAAGACTTGATTGAAGACGCTAAAGAGGTCGTGCGCGCGAAAGTACAGGAACTCTCACTCGCCAGTAGTGCCGACCTCGAATCCGCCAAGACCGCCGTACGCTCTGCGCTCAACCGTTTTGTCCATGAACGCACAAAGCGACGTCCCATGGTGATCCCGGTCATTATGGA
>DASXVL010000276.1:0-3390 GCA_036504255.1 Armatimonadota bacterium
CGTTCCACAGCGAGACCGCCGAGGAGATCTCCGGGTTCGTATTGATCGTCGCGCGCACCTGTTGCGGGCCATACACCTGGCTGTCTTTGGGAAAATCATAGACGAGCAACTCGCCGTAGTGCGCGGGGTCGCTGCGCGCGCTGAGCCAGGCGGTCATATTTTGCTTGCCATGCGGCGTATAGGGGCGCATGAGCAGAAATTCTGGATCGCGAGTGCCCGGCAGCGACATGATGATATAGTAGGCTTCCATCACCGACGCTTGCGTTTCCTGCGGCAGGTCCCACAAATCTTCCTGTTGATAAAAGACAGTGACCTGCTCCGCCGTCAGGTGGTAGCGCCGGTAGATATCGGAGAGCGTGTTAAAGAATCCTTCCGGCACGCGCACGTGCGCGTTCAAGCCCGCCGGCAGGGCCGACAGGGGTTGGAACATGGTCGGGAAGATCTGTTGCCAGGCGCGGATGATGGGCTCGTTGGCGTCAGCGAGGTAGAAGTTGACACTGCCGTTATAAGCATCAATGACGACCTTCACCGGGTTGCGCAGGTAGTTCACCCCGTCCAGCGGGCCCGCGGCCGTTTGCAGGGTGGAGAAACGCGCATACGGGTAGTGGTCGCTGCTGGTATACGCATCGAGCATCCAGTAGAGTTTGCCGTCACGGCCCACCACCAGGTACGGGTCTTGATCGTAGGACAGGAAGGGGGCGACCGTCTGCACGCGTGCGAGAATCTGCCGCCGGAAGACCAGCCGGCTCTGCGGGGTGACAGAGCCGGATATGAGCAGATTCATATCGCCAAAACGCGCCGCCGCCAGCAGGCGCACGAGCGGATTCTGCAGCGGAATGCCGGCGTTGCCCGCATAGGTCGTGGTGGCGTTCTGCGAACCGTCGGTATAATCGAACTCCTGCGTCCCACTTTTTACGACGATATAGCCACCGTCGTTTTCGCCAAAATAAATCCGCGGTTGGGTGACGCGCAGCGCGGGAATCGACGTGTGTGGCGGGATGTCATCGATATAGTAGACCGGCTCTCCCTTATTGGGATCGACTTCGTTCACCGGCGACATGACCAGCCCCATGCCGTGCGTATAGATGAGGTGCTGATTGACCCAGGTCTTTTCGCCGGGGATGTTGGCGACGTTCAATTCGCGGGCCGCCAGCATGACCTGGCGCTCCTGTCCGTTAATCGTATAGCGGTCCACGTCGACGTTGGCAATGTCGTAATAGGTGCGCAGCGCCTGCCGTTGGCTGTACACCTGCTGCAGTGGTCGGTAATCCCAAAGCCGTAAATTCTTCACGGTACCCGGTGATTCCGTCAGCGCCGCCGGGCGTACCTGCGACACGATGGGAAAGGCTTGCCGGGTGACTTTATCGATGCCGTACGCCTGTCGGGTCAGGCGAATATGGTTCTGCAAGTAGGGGGTCTCCAACGCCAATTGATTCGGATCGACGCGGAAACGCTGCAGCAGGCTGGGATATATGCCCAAGACCAGAGCCGAGGCGATGACCAACCCGACCAGGGTACTGATCGGCAGCAGCAGGTTGCGACGGCGCATGCCGAAGAGCAGCAGCAGCGCCGCAAGCAGGGCGAGCACGGCCATGAGCGCGAGGCCGGGGAGGCGGGCGTGGAGATCGGCGTAGTAGGCCCCAACGAAATCGCCGGAGGTCGCGGAGAGCAGGCTGAAGCGTCCCAGGTAATACAGCGCGGCTTTCACCAGTAAGAGCAATGCCAGCAGCACCGATAGATGCGCTTGTACGGGTGGCGCGCATTCCGGCATGCCGCCGACGGTACGAATCGCGCGGGTCACCAGGTAGATGACGAGCACGACCACCAGCGCAAAGAGCAAGCTAAACCAGAGCCAGTTGCCGAGTGATTCCCAGAACGGCAGGCGGAAGAGATAAAACCCGATGTCGCGCTGATAAATGGGATCGACCGACCCGACCTGCTGCGCATGTTGGAAAAGGAGAAACTGGGGCCAGTACGCCACCGCGGCACGCCCGATGCCGATAGCGACCAGCAGCGTGACCGCCGCGCCGCCCCAAATGGCGATGCGGCGCAAGGTGCGCACCAGCAGGTTCAACGTCTGCGAGGCGAGCCGGTTGCGAAAATCAGCCCAGAGTATCTCCGGCGTGTTGCGCATGGCGATGAGGATATTGAGAAAGACCAAGGCGAAGAAGCACAACCCGGCGACGATGCCGATCAGCGAGGGGCCCCAATACAACTGCCAGTAGACATCGGCGCGTCCCAACTCTTTGAACCAGAGCCAGTCCGTGACGACATTGGCCGTGAGCGGCAGCGCGAAAAAGAGCAGCACCGCCAGCACGATGACAATCAGCAGGGGCCACCCGCGTCGCCGCGGGAGCTGGGGATAATTTTGGGCATAGGTCATGGCGCGATCCTCGATGTGATTCATCTACCCGCGAAAAAACGCGGCGCCGCAACGGGTATGACGCTCGCAGCGTACATAGCATTCGTCGGGCAATGTAATCGTATCATATCCCGATCATCACCGGTAGCCGCACGCCTCGCAAAGGGGCGCGAATACTGATGCGCAACGGAAGCGGTGGGGCTACAGCACGGTTTGGAAGGGTTCGAGCGTAGCGAGTCCCGCTCTCCCGCGGGCTGGGAACGGCGGGACTCGCGCGGCTCGAACCCTTCCAAACAGTGCTAAGGACTTGGGGTTGGGCTGGTGGTCAGACTAGCTTGCAGCATGCATGAAGAGATTTCCATAGCGACGCCGACATCCATTGACATGCACGGCGAGTCTGTTTACTATTGATGAGTATTTACTCGGAAAAGGAGCGCGGAGTTGAGCGTATCGGTGTATCGGCTGTGTTGTTGTCCTCACCCCTCAACGTCGCGTCTCGCCTGGGCACCGCCGACCGGTTGAGGTTGGCACACTGTTCACAGTGCATGGTATATACCGCAGGTTCGACGCCTGCGGTTTTTCGTTTTGGTTTGGCAATAACACCATGAGGAGGCCAGCATGGTTCGACCACAGCTGCAAGGATTACTGCGTTTGTTCAATACTGCTACACGTGAGAAGCAGCCGTTTTGTCCGGTTTCACCACCGGAAAGTAAGGCTATACCAGCGATTTCGTTGGTATAGCCTTAACTGTTACATCTACCTGACGCTCAGAATTCCCGTTAGCGTATTTGGGACAGGCGCTACTTATACAATGCTGATTTTGGGATTGTTTTTGGAATATTCATGGTGAACGTTCGTTCTTTTCCATTGCGAAAGACAGTGACTTTAATACGCTTTCCTAAATTTTGACTAATCAGTAATTTGGCATCCTCAATCGAATTTTTTGCGATGAGTACTTGTTGACCTATTGCAATGATCCTATCTCCACTTTGGAAGCCTAAATCGTCGCCGAAGGAGTCTGTAACTAC
>DASXVL010000277.1:0-1533 GCA_036504255.1 Armatimonadota bacterium
TCGATGTCGCGATGGAAATGTTGCCGAACAAAGTGCGCCCGTGCCCGATCATCCCGCCGCAGTGTGTGCCGGGCGTCTTCGTCGCTGGGCAGATTATACTGCGCGCGATAAATAGCCACGCGCATTTCCTCCGGTCCCACCAGGCGGACGTGATAGACAAGCGGTCCGTGCAGCGCCAGCGACGAGCCCCGGCCGATGACTACGGCATTCCCCATGGCGACGATGCGCTCGAAGGCGTGCAGTAAAAAGCGGTGGTAGGTTTCCTCGTTGACGGCGGTGCGCCATTCCATCAGGATCGCATCCACGGGGCTCAAGGTGGATTCATCGAAATGCGTGACCACCTCCTCCTCCACCTGCAGGCGGCGGGCGAGTTCGTCCGTCAGCTCGCGATCGAAGACGTGCAAGCCCAACCGTTCAGCCACCAGGCGCCCGATCAGCGATCCGTTCGTGCCGGCCTGTCGCGAGATAGTGATGATCATAGCAATCCCTCCCAAGCTTAACGCTCGCCCTCTACCAGGTGTATACCCGCGCTCTTCACGCATGAGTCACGTCAGGCGATACATTCTCGCGGGTCTGCAACGTCAATTAGATCACTTAATAACACGATCACCTGATAACTTTCCTGCGCTAAACGGTTGCCAGGATGGCCGATTCCGCGTACAATGCATTGGTAATTCCACCATGAAAACAAACAGCGCCCCAACGCCGAATGAGGCGAACACCCCCTGTTGGGACGATCCGTCCGTCTCAACGCCTTCCTGTACCCCTACGGACGACAATGACGATGCCGTGCGCGATGGTTGTGGGATTTTTGGCGTCTACGCCGCCCACGAAGATGTCGCGCGCATCGCCTTTTTCGGCCTCTTCGCGCTGCAGCATCGCGGGCAAGAGAGCGCCGGCATTGCCGTCACCGATGGCCAGGAGATCTCCCTGGACCGCGGCATGGGATTGGTGTCGCAGGTGTTCGACGAGGAATCGCTCGGTCGCCTGCACGGCTTTGCCGCCGTGGGGCACAATCGCTATTCCACCACCGGCTCCAGCCTGCTCTGCAATGCGCAGCCGGTGCTGGTGGAGACGAAATTCGGCCCGCTGGCCCTCGCCCACAACGGCAACCTGATCAACACCGCCATACTCCGCCGGGAGTTGGAAGCGTACGGTGCGACCTTTGAAAGCAGCACGGACAGCGAGGTGATGGCTCGCCTCATCGCCTATGAAACGCACAATCATCCGACGTTGATCGACGCCATCCGGGCGGCGATGAAGCGGATGAAGGGGGCGTATTCCGTGGTCATGATGACCAAGGATACCATCTACGGGCTGCGCGACCCGTGGGGCATCCGCCCGCTCTGCCTGGGCCGGTTGAACGGTGAGCACCATGTGCTGGCCTCCGAGCCCTGCGCGCTGGGCGTCATCGGCGCGAATTTCCTGCAGGAGATCAGCGCCGGCGAGCTGGTAGTCATCAACGCTGACAGCGTGCAGTTCCACATGCTCGCGGACGAGACACGCCCGTCGCTGTGCATGTTCGAATTCATC
>DASXVL010000278.1:0-3584 GCA_036504255.1 Armatimonadota bacterium
AAAGGTGACCGACACGCTTTCCCCCGGAGCTGCTTTGCCCCACACCGGGATGGGTTTCTGCTGTTGCAACACCATGTGGTCGCTGAAAATATGCGGCAGCGACACATTCGCCCACGCGGCGGACGCCAGTACCAGCCCAACGGCCAGCAACATCACTCGTCTCATCGTCATGAAGATTCATCCTTTCAAAGTAGTGAGTAATCAGGATTGCTCTAACCCGCTATTAGACCCGTTGGCGCTTGGATCGTTTCGTGATGACACCGGACATAAAACCAGTTGCGTGGAGTTCGGCCCTCACCCCAACCCCTCTCCCAATGCTGGGCGAGGGGCTACACAGGGGCGTACGTAAAACGCGCTCGGCTCCCCCATACGGGAGAGCCGAGCGCGTGATCAGGTTTGCGGACCGTCATCAATGCTTGAAGTGACGGATGCCGGTAAAGACCATGGCGATGCCATATTTATTACAGGCTTCGATGACCACCTCGTCCTTGATGGAGCCACCCGGCTGGATGATGGCGACCACGCCGGCAGCGGCGGCGACGTCGATGTTGTCCGGCTGCGGGAAGAAGGCGTCGGAGGCGAGCACGGCGCCTTTGGCCTTGCTGCCGGCCTTCTCGGCGGCGATCTTGTTTGCATCGACGCGGGAGTACACCCCGCCGCCGATGCCCACCGTCTTCGTGCCCTTGGCGTAAACGATGGCGTTGGATTTCGTGGTCTTCATGACGCGCCAGGCGAAGAGGAGTTCGGTAATTTGCGCTTCGGTGGGGGCGACTTTCGTGACGACCTTGAGCTCTTTCGGATCGGTTTCCTTATCCAGTTCCTGCAGCACGAAGCCGCCGGTGACGCGTTTGAAATCGTAGGGGTCGAGCGCCGTCAGGTCGGCCAGTTCCACCAGGCGCAGGTTTTTCTTCACCGCCAGCGCCTCGCGCGCTTCGGCGCTGAACTTCGGTGCGAGGATGCACTCCAGGAAGCCGTACTTCGCCATGCCGTCGAGCAACGCGGCGGCGGTGGCGGCGTCCACTTCGCGGTTGAAGCCGACGATGCCGCCGAAGGCGGAGAGCGGATCGCATTCCAGCGCTTCGACATACGCCGTCGCCAGATCAGCGTTCGAGGCCACGCCGCATGGGCTGGTGTGTTTCACGATGTAGGCGGTCGGCTCGCTGAATTCGCGTACGCCGGCGAGCACCGCTTCGAGGTCGAGGTAATTGTTGAAGGAGAGTTCTTTCCCCTGCAGGATGCTCGCCGCCGCCAGGCCGTAGGGCGTGACGTTGGCGCGGCGGTAAAAGGCCGCCTGCTGGTGCGGGTTCTCGCCATAGCGCACGTCGTGCTGCTTCTCCCCGCGAATCGTCGCCACGGCGGGGGCGCCCGTCTCGCCGAGCATGTGCTCGCGCAGCCAGCCGGAGATCATGGTGTCGTAGCCCGAGGTGAGCGTATATGCTTCCACCGCCAGTTCCGCACGCGTGCGGTCGCTGACCGCGCCGTCGCCGGCGCGCATCTCGTCGAGGATTTGCCCATAACGATTCGGATTCGTGACGATGGCCACGCTGCGGTAGTTCTTCGCCGCCGAGCGCACCATGGAGGGACCGCCGATGTCGATATTCTCGATGGCGTCTTCCAGCGTCACGTCCGGCTTGGCCACGGTCGCCTCGAACGGGTAGAGGTTGACCACCACCATATCGATCATGCGGATGCCGTGTTCAGCAGCGATCGCCATGTGTTCCGGGTTGTCGCGCAGCGCCAACAGTCCGCCGTGCACGCGCGGGTGCAGCGTCTTCACGCGGCCGTTCATCATCTCGGGGAATCCGGTATATTCGGAAATATCCTTCACCGGAATGCCCGCCTCGGCAATCGCCTTCTTCGTGCCGCCGGTGGAGATGAACTCCACACCCATTTCGTGCAACCCGCGCACGAAATCAATCAGTCCCGTTTTATCCGAGACGCTGACCAATGCCAACTTCACCTGTGCCATGGGAACCTCCAAGGGGATTGCCGATCACCAAGCGCCGGGCAGGCGATGCGATCTATAGTTATAAAATTCCCCACCGAGCGCTCGCACTCCTGCCAAATGGGGACAGCAGGTTTACTCTCCCATCACCTTCACGATGACCCGCTTGCGGCGCTGCCCATCAAACTCGGCGTAGAAGATCGCCTGCCAGGGGCCGAGGTCGAGGCTGCCGTTGGTAATGGGGACAATCACTTCGTGGTGCACGAGCATGCTCTTTAAATGCGCATCGCCATTATCCTCGCCCGTGCGGTGATGCCGGTACCGCGGGTTGGCGGGGGCCAGATGCTCCAACCACTCCTCGATATCCTGGATGAGGCCGGATTCGTTGTCATTCACAAATACACCGGCGGTGGTCGGCGTTGCCATTTTGCCATGTCACGCTTACCGCACCCAAGCCCAGTCCTGTCGGGTACCCTCTCGAACCGAACAGCTTGGGTGAGCATATAAAAAAGAAACGCATCGATTCCGGGCTACTCCAGAAAGACGTCGCCAATGTCCTCAATGTTTGCCAAAACTCCATTATTTCCTGGGAGTTAGGCAAAACAGTCCCGGCGCTCAAATTCATTCCACGGATCATTGATTTCCTTGGATATCTCCCGTTCTCTGAGCGCGATGGAATCTCTCTCGGCGAGCAACTCACCATCTACCGACAAATCCATGGGATAAGTCAGGTAGAAATTGCCAAGCAATTACAGGTGAACCCCGATACGCTCCGGCGTTGGAAGCATGGCATCAGTAGTCCATCCAAGTCCAATCATTTAGCCCTCTCGCTTGTCCTTGAGAAACCCCTCGCCGAAAAGCTCCGTCTGCATCGGCAACTCTCGGGTGTAACGCAACGGGAGTATGCCCGGCAGTTCGGCGTGGGGCGATGTACTATGAGCAAATGGGAACGAGGGATCAGCCACCCGCCTGCGCACATCGTCGAGAAGGTAGATGCATTGCTGAATAGAGAATTGGGCATGACATTTTCAATAGACAGGCGCAGAAGAGCATAAGGAAGGAAGCTGCAGCAATTTTCGCTATGACCTTCCTTCCTTACATGGATCAAGGCAGCCAGTTTCAATGGAGCCGACCGACTTGCCTAATTGTTCAATGCGCTCATCGCCTTGCACTATGGTGCCGGATACCGCTCTTGCAGACGCTGGGCATATGGCTTCAGGTCGTAGACTTCGCGTGAGTTGAGCGCGGCGGCGACCTGGGTGGCGCGATAGGCGACGTCTTTGGTCGGGGCGCCGGTGTCGCGATAGCGGTCAAGGCAGGTGGCCACCAGGGCGAAGAGCGCATCCAGGAATCGTGGGTTGCTCGCCGTTTGCATGGCGGATTAAAGGGGGCAGAGCCCTTGAGGTAATTGCAGAATCCCGAGATCAGCAGATCTTTGACAAGATACGTTGTAAGGTAGAGGGTATTTAGCGCCCAGTGTTAGCAAAAGACGCTAAATAGCCTGCATCGTTATCCGATAATACTTTCAGCAATACTGTTTTTATAAATTCTGCAATGACCTCAGGGCTCTGTCCCCTTTTTTCGCCACCGGAAATAGTTGACTGTTTTCCCGCGTCGACCTGTTCCCCGGTCGTTCTTT
>DASXVL010000279.1:0-9032 GCA_036504255.1 Armatimonadota bacterium
TCCTGCGACAGCGGAAACCACCGAAAAAAGGTTCGCTGCGCCCGGGCGGCGTAATACAGGGCTGTCATGTTTTGGACTGTCACCTTTGCCCTTATCGCCGCCCTCTGTAACAGCATCTTTTCGCTGGCGAACCGCGTGCTCATGTGTCGCGACGGCGTGGGGATTTTTGCGGGGAGTTTTCTCGTACAAGCCGTCTCCGGTGCGCTGGCGCTGCTCCTTATCGTGTTTTTTCGCGTGCCCTGGCACCCCGGCGCGACGTGGGACATGCTGGCGGTGGTGGCGCTCTCCTTGACGGGGTTTACCTTTATGATGGCCGCCTTTTCGCGCGATGACGCCTCGGCGGTGGCCCCACTCATCGGGCTGAAAGTACTCTTTCTTACCGTACTGGAGGCGTGCGTGTTCGGACACGCGCTGGGCCGTGGCGTGTGGGCGGGCGCGGTGGTGAGCGTGGTGGGCATTACGCTGGCCGGGCAAAACGACACATGGAGCCTGCACCCGCGCGATATCTTGCGGCCGGGCGTGCTGCTCATGATGGCCGGGGCCTTCTTCTTCGCCGCGAGCGACCTCTTCGTCAAGCGCACGTTGCACGTCTGGGGCGGGGCCAGCCTGGGTGTCTCGCTCTACCTGGTGGCGATGACCGGCGTGGTGACCGCGCTACTGCTGCTGCTCTTCTCCCGCCGCCTGCTGCATGCCGGGGGCTGGGTGCACGCCTGGCCCGCGCTGCGCAGCGCCCTGCCCGTACTGCTGCTCTGCGCGGGGACGAACTACCTGATGCAGCTCTTCATCTTCAGCGCCTTCGCCAGCGCCGGGCAAGTCACCCTGCCCAACATTATCTACAACACGCGCAACCTCTTCGTCGTGCTCATCGCCGCCGTGCTCGTACTCGGCGCCGGCAGCCGCGTCGAACGCCTCGGCCCACGCGGCTACGCCTACCGCACCAGCGGCGCCCTCCTCACCCTCAGCGCCATTGCGCTGGCGTTGTTGGTGAAGTGAGGTCTGTTCGCCGACGGATTTGCCGTGCCGCAGATCCTCCGGGCATGCGGTTGCCATAGGCATATGTTTATGCTTGCAGTATCGTCACCTCACGCCGATGGCAGGCACTACCAAGCAACTTTGCGACAAAAACCTCGCAAGGCGCAGTGCTGTCTGTTTCCCTGGGCTGACGTTTACTTTCCCCACACGACCGGGCTATGTTACTATAGTAGATACCGTGCGCTTCAACAGGGGGAATCCGATGCCTGTACGCCTTACGTGTTTCTTGGTCTGGTGCTGTGGCCTGTTACTGTGGTTATCGAGTGTCGGGGCGCAGGCCGGGACATTGCTGCCGCTGGCGACCACGGTGGCCTCGGAGCTGACCGGCACTCTGGGCAGTAACGGGAACACGGCGCTGGTCGGCGTGCAAGGCAGCTTGCGCAGCGCGACGGCGATTACCGCGCAGCTCATCGCCGCGGACGGCACGCTCAAAGGCACGCTCGCCGATACAGGCCGCCAGGGGAGCCACCCCAGCGTCGCCTGTGACGGGACGCGCTATTTACTCGTCTGGCAGGACGATACGACCACCAGCGGGGTCATTTACGGCCAATTCTTCGGCCTTGACGGGACGTCGGACGGCACGCCCTTCCGCATCGGCCCCGTGTCGGGTGGGCAGTTGCTCGACGGCACGGCCCCGGTCGTCTTCGACGGGACGAATTACTTTATCTGCTGGCGCAGCGCGATAAACGGCGCGCTCAGCGGGCAGTTCCTCACCCCCGCCGGCGCGCCACGCGGCGCCGCGCTTACGCTGGCGACACGGAGCGCACGCAACTACGCCGTCGCGACCAACGGCACGCGCCTGCAGGTGAACTGGCTGGCGGCGATCTCCGGCGGCGCGGCCGAAACGTATGACCTGGAAAGCTGCGCGCTGGGGAAAGATGGCACGCTCTCCGCCGCCGTCCGCCTGAACGCCGCGCGCTCCTACGCGAACGGGCCGTTTTCGCTCATCGCGGTGGGCGCACGTTTCTTCGCGGTCTGGTATAGTTCGCCGCTGATTGATAGCACGGGCGGCGGCCTGCGCGCGCGCTTCATCGCCGCGAGTGGGGCGGTGGACGGCGCGGAACTGACGCCCGTATTCAACGCGGACCAGTTGGCGCAGCCGCTGGCCGCCTTCGACGGCACCCGCATTTTGCTCGCCTGGACAAATAACCTGATGGCCGGCAGGGGCGTGACGCTCAACGGGCAGTGGCTGTCGCCCACCGGCAATACCCAGGGCGCGCCCTTCACCATCGCGGCGGCCACCGGGGGCAAAATGCCCGTCGGCGGCAGCGTGTCGCTCACCCCTTCCGGCTACCTCGTGGCGGTGACGCTGGCGCGCGTGATGGTGGGGCTGTTGCCCGACCCGTCCGCCTTTCTCAGCGCAGATGTCTACACCACCACCATCGCCCGCCCGCCCGCGCCGGATCTGGTCGTGTCCAGCATGGTGGCGTCGCGCACCGCGTTGCGCCCGGGCGACCGGGTGAACGTCACGGTGACGGTAAAAAATCAGGGCACAGCCGCGGCGGGCATCTTCGCGCTCGATTTCTATGCCAATCGCGCAACCGCGCCGGCGTCCGGCGACTCGGGCGACCTGCGTAAACAATTTCCCGGCCTGGGCGCGGGCATGGTGACGACCTACACCTTCACTGATGTGACCTACCCCTTTGAAGGCGATGCCCGGCTCTGGGCCGTGGTGGACCGCGACGGGGCCATCGACGAATGGAACGAGAACAATAACGTGGCCGGTCCGCTCACCCTCGTCGTGCATCTGCCGCGACCCGACCTGATCATCAGCCGCCTGTTGGTAACGCCATCGGTAGGGCTACCGGGCGACCCTTTCAGTGTCTCGCTGACCGTGCACAATCAGGGTGACCTGACCGCCAACACTTTCCTCGTCTCCCTCTATACGAATGTGGCTACGGCGCCGGACGGCCAGACCCCGAGCGACCAGGAGCTTTCCGTGCCCATCCTGGCGCCCGGCGCCTCGACGACGCTGTCGTTCAGCGATGTCCGCTACGACCAGGAGGGGGCGAAACAGCTCTGGGCGTTGGTGAACCGCGACGGTTACATCGACGAAGCGCGCAACGATAATAATAGCGCCGGCCCCATCGCCCTCACGGTACGCCTGCTGCGCCCCGACCTCACCATCACCAGCCTGAAGCTGTCACGCACCGCAGCGGCGCCGGGCGATCTCCTCTCCGCCACCATCGTGGTGAAAAATCAGGGATTACTCACCGCCCATGGCATGCTTAAGCTTTTCCAGAACCGTCCCACCGCGCCGGCGTTCACCGATCTCGGCGAGACGAACGCGGTGCTGGAGGCGATCGCTCCCAACGCCTCGCTGACGTACACCGTGCCCAACATCCGCTATACGGAGGAAGGCATCTCCAAGCTGTGGGCGGCCGTCGCTAATATGGATAGCATCGACGAAGCGCGGGTGGACAATAATATCAGCGGACCGGTGGCCGTCACCATCCACCAGGCGCGCCCTGACCTGACGATCAGTAGTTTCACCGTCACCCCGACGCAACTGGCGCCCGGCGCAACCTGCACCGCCACCGTGGTGGTGAAAAACCTGGGTGACGCGCCGAGCCCCGCCACCGTCTCGCTGTATGCTAACCGCTCCAGCGCGCCGCTACCGACCGACGCCGGGAACATCAGCCAATCCGTCGTGAACGTGGCGGCGGGCGCCAGCGCGACCTTGACCATCCGCGGGCTCAGCTATCTCGCCGACGGTGACTACCACCTGTGGGCCGCCGTGCGCGGCACGGGGGTCGTGGGCGAATCCGTCACCGAGAACAACGCCGCCGGACCGCGGGCGATGACGGTGCGCACGCCGCGTCCCGACCTGATCATTTCGCGCCTCACCGCAGGCAAGACCGTGCTGGGTGTGAATGAGGCGATGACCGTCACGGCGATCGTGCAGAATACCGGGAAGGCGACCTCCACGGCGTGCACCCTCGGCCTCTACCTGACCCACGCCCCCGGCGGCGCGGCGGATATGATCGCCACCGTGCCCGCCGTGCGGGCAGGCGCCTCCGCCACGGTGACGCTCGCCAACGTACGCTTCACCGCGGCGGGCAAATATGCCCTCCAGGCCGCCGTCGATCTCGGCAACGCGGTGACCGAGTTGCGTGAGGACAACAATACCGCGGGGCCGGTGAACATCGCGGTGGGGTCGGACCTGTACATCGTCAGTGCCAGCGCCAATAAAACCGCGCTACTGCGCAATGAAGTCTTTACCATCACCGCGCAGGTGCGCAATCTGGGCGCGCTGTCCACACCGTGCCAACTGGGCCTCTACTTGCAAAACACCGCGCCCACGGCACAGGACACGCCGGTCCGGCAATTGCCGATCAAGGCCCTCACCTCCGGCAGCTCAGTGTCGCTGACCTTCTCCGCGCTCTCCTTCGCCACGCCCGGTACCTACACGTACTACCTGCGCGTGGATAGCCAGGGGCAGTTGGCGGAAGTCTCGACGCTGAATAATAACTCCGTGCCGGTGGTGGTCACGGTGAGCGCGACGCCCACCCCCGACCTGACCATCGTCAGCGTCACGCCGTCGAAGACCACCGCCAGCCTCAATGCCGCATTCAACGTCGTGATCGCCGTGAAAAACCAGGGGAACGCGCCGTCCGCCGCCTGTACGCTCGGTCTCTACGACACGCACGAGCCGCAGGTGGGCAGCCCCAGCGATTATCTGCTGCCCGTGCCTGCGCTCGCGGTGGGAAAAACCGCCACCTTCACCATAAAGAACGTGCGCCTGGCCACACCCGGGCTCATACCGCTCTGGGCCTTCATTGATAGCGGCAACATCGTCGCCGAGTCGCGTGAGGACAATAATCTCGCGGCTCCCGTCGCGGTGACCGTCACGGCTGACGCCTCCTACTGGCCGCTCTCGCCCGGCTCCTTCTGGACGCTCAGTAACGGCACGAGCACGCAAACGCTGAGCGTGGCCGCGCCCGTCACCTTCGCCAATCACCCCGCCTTCCCGCTCACCACCGTCATCGATGCGCAATCACAAGGTACGCTGCTGCTGAACTGGGAGAGCGACTGGCTGCAAGTCTACGGCGTGGCCGGCATTGCCAGCCCGCTCACCTTCACTCCGCCCGCGCAACTGCTCCCCTGGGCGCCGCGCGCCGGCAGCCGCTGGACCATCACTAACCAGGGGAATACCCAGATTCCCCGCTACGCGCGCGTCGTTGGGTTCGCGACGGTGGACACCCCGGCGGGCAGCTTCGTCAATTGTCTGGCGATCTTCCAATATAGCGATGCGGCGAACCCGGATGTCGGAACCTACCTCTATCTGGCCCCCGGCGTCGGCGTGGTCAAGGCGCAACGCGCCTTCGGCGCGACCCCCTACCTGCTCGTCGCCTATCGCATCGGGCCGGGGTAGGGGCAGACGGGGGCGAACACATCCGGGCTGTTGTGTCCTGCCTGGCGCACCGGGGCCTTGGCCCTGTTCCTGACCGGCTAGGACTGTTGGTTGAGCTGGGGCGGCCCTCACCTCAGCCCCTCTCCCAATGCTGGGAGAGGGGCTTTATGCTATGGACTTCAGGCTGGGCTCGTGTCAACAGCACTGTTTGGAACAGGGCCCAAGCCCGGCTATCCCAGGCTGGAATAACAGGAGACGGCCGGGTTCACGCCCGTTCCAAACAGTAGGCTTTATCGGAAATAGCCACCAGTGTCCATAAGTCGAATCCGGGATAGGAAAAAGGTATACCGGACAGCGAATCGTCGTTCTCAGGGCATCCTCGCGCGAAATTTTCAGCCGTTCGGCGAAATTTCTCCTCGGAGACCCATTTGCCTATTTGCCTATTTCCGATTAAGTCTAGTGACTATCATTCCGGTGCAAGGCGGCTCCAGTCCCCGAGACTCCCTCCGGTTATGGAAACACAGCGAGTGCTCTGTGTTACGTTTTTACATATAATCAATCCTCTTACACGGCAGACTTATCACACCCCGTGTGTGTTTCGCGCTAAAATGCTCCAGTCCCATGGTGTGGTCGCCGTGCTTGGCGGATAAGCTCGGCGTATGGAGCCGCAGCATCGTGATTATCGCGGTCGCGGCATGTGAGGTAATGGCATGGAGGCAGGCATCGGGGTGACGCATATCACCTGGGAGGCGATTCCCTGGCAGGGGGCGCTGGACGTGCAGTTGAGCGCCGCGTGGGATGCTCTGGTTGCGCAGGACCGCGATACACCGGTCTTTCGTTACCGGGCCTGGTTCACCAGTGCCTGCATCACCGGCTCTGTCACCCCCTGGGGCGTGTTGGCGGTCAAGGAAGATGGACAGTGCATCGCCCTGTTCCCGCTGCAGAAATCCTCGCCCTGGACCTGGCGGTTCATTAGCTTCGGCACGGAGACGGAAGCCATATTTCTCATTGCCCCCGGTCGCGAGCAGGCGGCCTGGGCCGCGCTGGCGGACTGGCTCCGGGCTCTGCCCGGCGTGGCCTACCTGGATGCCGGGATTTTGACGCAGCCGCGGCACATCGACGCCTTCCGCGCCGCCGGCCAGACGCAGGCACTGCGCATCACGGCGCGTCCCTGCCGGATGCCGTTCATCTCCTCCCAACTGGCGGACAGTTGGGAGGACTATCTCGCGTCATTGCGCGGGGAGGCCCGCCGCTACCTGACGCGCGAGGAACGCGTGCTGAAGGCGGCGTACCCGGATATCACCATCGACTATCTGCACGATCTGCCCAGCTGCCTGGAAGCGATCGAGGCGTTCATCACCCTCTTCCGCCGCCGTTGGGAGCAGCAGCCCGGTGGCTGCTTTTTGACTCCGGAAAGCCATGCGGCCTTCTATCGCGCGGTTATCGGATGGGCAGTGCAGCAGGGGCTGGCGACGGTGTGCGTGATGCGCGCGCGGGGGCGTATCGTGAGTGTGAAGACCTTCTTGCACGTGCCGGGGCAGACGGCCGTCATCGCCCACCTGGTTGCGCGCGAC
This sequence comes from Armatimonadota bacterium, assembly GCA_036504255.1. GTDB lineage: Bacteria > Armatimonadota > Hebobacteria > CAIYQO01 > CAIYQO01 > DASXVL01. Next base: position 6,961 of record DASXVL010000279.1, read on the forward strand.
ACCACCGCCTTCCCCAAACAATTCAGCCCCGGCCTGGTGGAGTGCAACCACACCGTACGCTGGGCCATCAGCCAGGGGTACCGGGTCATGCACATGGGCCTGGGTAACTCCGAATATAAGCGCAAATACGGCGCCACCGTCGTGCAGTATGCCACGTTCACGGCCACGCGGCGTCCTCTCAGCGCCGTGCTGCTGCCTAAGGTAGACCGCCTACTCTACGTTCTTCGCCGCCTGCCCATCCATCTCAGCTTTCACCTGCGCCGTCTGGAATCACATCGCCGACGCCCCACGGGTACAATAGCCAAAAAGTAGAAGAAAAAAACCGGATTATCGCTTTGATCGATACCGGCGCGCGTGGTATATCAAGGCGAGCACTATTTTTCGGAGGTTTGTCACCATGTCCGACACCCAGCCGCAGTCGCGCGCGCGCGTCGCGGAGATGACGAGTTTCGAGCGCGTCGCGCAGACGCTGGCGCGCCGCCCGGTGGACCAGTCGCCCGTCGTGGTCAGTCCCTGGACTTCGACGATTGCCCGCTGGGTTGCCGAGGGCCATATCACGGCGGAGACGGACGTACATGCATTCTTCGGCCAGGATCTCTACTGGGCCGGGCATATCAACTGCATTGCCAACCTGGACATGGAGCCGATTGTGCTGGAGGAGACGGAGGAGACCCGGCTGGTGCAGGATGGCAACGGCGCCATTCTCCGCCGCCATAAACTGCACGAGAGTACCCCCGAGCACGTGGACTTTCTCGTGCGTGACCGCGACGGCTGGGAAGCGCACATCAAGCCCTTCCTACTCGAGGTGGACCGCCGCCGTATCTCGTTCGACGATTACCGCACCGTGAAGCGCCGTTGCGCGGACGGACAGCGTTTCTTCTGCTGGGGCGGCTTGGCCCCGTTCGAGCAGATGCACCCGGTGTGCGGGCACGAGTATATGCTCATGGGCATGGCGCTCGACCCCGAGTGGGTGCAGGACATGGTCATGACCTACGTCGAGATGACCATTCGCCATGCCGAGACGCTCTTTGCCGAGGAAGGCGTGCCGGATGGCATGTATTTCTTCGAGGATATGGGCTTCAAGCAGCGCCCGTTCATGTCGCCGGCAATGTACGAAGAGATCATGCTTCCCGGCCACCAGCGCTTGTTCGACTTCGCGCACGCGCACGGCTGTAAAGTGCTCATGCACTCCTGCGGCTTCATCGAGCCGCTGCTGCCGGGCGTCATTCGCGCCGGGTTGGACTGCCTGCAAGGCATGGAAGTGAAGGCCGGCATGGATCTGCCCACCCTCTTCCGCGACTACGGCACGCACCTGTCCTTCTTCGGCGGGGTCGATGCCCGCGTGCTCATCAGCAACGACCGCGCGCAGATCGACGCCGAATTGGAGAGCAAAGTGCGCCCGGTGTTGCAGGGCGGCGGCGGCTACATCCTGCATTCCGACCACTCCGAACCGCCGGAAGTCGATTTTGCCACCGTGCAGTACTTCGTTGACCGTGGCCGCGCCATGAGCCGGGGCGAGGCGTAGCGGATCCCGAGGCTAGCACACGTCCCAGGCGAAGACGTTCACGGGATCGTCGCCCCAGGTGGCGTCGATGACCAGGCGGACGGCGGTCGCGTCAGCGGTAAGGGGCAGTCGCACCAGGCGTTGGTGGTTGTCAGTGATGCGCGCAGCTTCATGCCATTGCCCCTGCGACTCCACCAGAATGCGGAAGGCGCGCACCAGCGTGGCGGGCGGCGATACGCGCCAGCCGTCACGCGGGTAGTAGAGCGGCATGTTCGCCCATTTCCGCCGCAGGTCGCTGTCGAAGACGAGGCGGCAGGCGCTGAGCGCTTCTTCCTGCGGAAAGCGGTACTCCGCCCACGCGCCGGGAGAGGCGGTCCAGGCGTGCAGCGCCCCGGCGCGCTCGTCCGGGCGGTCCATGCCGTCACGCAGCGGCGCGGCGTCGCCGTGCGAGGCGGTGAGGGTGGCGGATAGCGTCAGTGCGGGCAATTGCCGTGTCAATCCGGGCAGCCAGCAGTCGTCGTGCATGAGGGCGTGCTGCAGTTCGGCCAGATGCTGCTGCCCCACGGCG
>DASXVL010000280.1:0-4416 GCA_036504255.1 Armatimonadota bacterium
TTCATTATCGCGCTCGTGCTGTTGGCATTAGCCGCGTGGGCGCAGCCGGACCCCAATCAGCCGCAAGCGGGGGAGAAAAATCCTCTGCTCAACGTAAATATGCAAGACCAGATTATTCGTGCGGCGAACAATCTGGTGATGCGCCCGACGGTCGAAGTGAAGACGACCCCGCAAGGGCTCCTCGTGCTCCGCAATGGCGTACTGGCGAAATACGACGGCCGTTCCCTGCCCGCCGCGCAAGTGGAGCTCTTTGGCCCACTTCCCGCCATGCCCGTGACTAATGCCGCCATTGACCTCCAGCGCCCGTATGCCCTGGAACTCGTCAAACGCGCCATGCCGGGGGCCATGCTGCCGCTGGGCAACGAGCTTCTTACGGTAGTCGGCAATCAGTTCTTCCGGGTTGACTTAACGACGATGACCGTGAAAACGGCGAAGGCGCTGGAACTCGGCGACGCGGCGCCCCGTAACCTGCTGGCGCTGATGACGCCCCCGGCGCTGGAAGTCGTCGGCCGTACCCTGTATGTCGTGCGGGGGGAGCAGGTGATCTTGGTGAATATCGATACCGGCGCCATGCTCGGTAATGGTGCGTTGCCGGAAGCCATGCGCGCGAAAATGCTGCCGGAGGTGTACCGTCCGAACGGCAATGCTGGCCGCAACGGTAACGGCGGTGGGCCGGGTGGTGGCCCTGGTGGGGGTCCCGGTGGCGGCGGGCCAGGTGTCGCACCCAACAATGGCGGAGGACTCGGCGGAATTTTTGGCAATCAGCCGGGGGGTGGTGACGCTAAGGCGGGACAAGGCCCGGCGCAAACCACATGTATCGGCGTCATTCATCACGTGCAAGACGGGGGGGCCAATTACTGGGCCATTGACGCCAATAACGGCCAGCGTTATCTGTTGGCCGGGGATAAATTGAATGATTTGATGGCCGTGCCGAACATCGACGGAACGCGCGCGCGTCTTCGCGGCACCCTCGACAACCGGCCGGACGCCGCGAAAGTTGGGAATGGTACCCTGACAGTCACCGGGTTTGAAGTCCTCGGCGCCGCAAAGTAAATCGTGCCGTATGATGTTGGATTTTCGTATCCCCACCGCAACCGGTGGGGATACGTGCGCTTAGAAACAGTTTTAAAAGTAGGCGTCGCCGGATCGTGGCGGATTTTTCCGGCCTGGCGGTGTGGGAGTTCCGCGAGTGTATGAAGCCATACATGCCAGGAACTCCCACGCCGCCAGGCCAGAAAAAGACCCGCGAGACGATGACGGATACTTTTAAACAGTTTCTTAGCGATGCGCTTCATCGTGCCAGGCTTGCACGACACGCCGGGCGATGGGCACGGCCACGCGCCCGCCGGTGCCGCCGCGTTCAATGACCACGGCGAAGGCGATGCGCTGCGCGGCTTCCCCTTGTCCCTGCTCGGCAAACCCCATGAACCAGGCGTGGTCATCACCCCCGTTTTGCTGGGCGGTGCCCGTTTTGCCATAGACGGTGACTCCGGGTAGATGGTTGGCGCCCGTTCCTGTCCCCGACGTCACGACGCGGCGCATCATGGTGGCCAGCGCATCGGCATGTTCGGCATCCAGCGGGAAACCGATGGGAACGGAGGTGAAGGTGGCGAGTGTCGTTTGTGTGCCCCCTTTCCGCACCGCGCTGACCAGATAGGGCGCCATAACCGTGCCGCGATTCGCCACCGCCGCGCCGACCATCGCCATCTGTAATGGTGTGGCCACCACCGTGGCTTGTCCGAACCCCATCTGGGCGAATTCGCCAACGGGTAGGGGCCTGGTGGGGTCCGGCGCCAGCGAACTCTCGGCCAGCGTCAGGGGCAGCATGCGTGCGTCCGGCAATTTGGACCACCAGCGTTGATTGAACCCGAACGCTTCGGCACTTTCCATAAAAGGCTGCTGCCCGAGGACGGTGGCCGTACGGGCGAAATAGTAATTGCACGACTCCGCGAGCGCCTGCGACATGTCGATTTTGCCGTGTCGCTCACCGTGGTAGTCGCTAATGGTCGTGCCGTTCAATGGGGTATCGCCGGTGCAGGTATACCGCGTTTTCGGATTGACGTCGTGCATGAGGGCGGCGGCGGCGGTCACGACCTTCATCGTCGAGCCGGGCGGGTACAGATCCTGCGTGGCGCGGTTCCGCAATGCGCCCTCGTCACGTTTGGCCAATTGCGCATAATCCGCACGGATGGTTTGCGCGTTGAAGGTGGGATTGCTCGCCAGGGCGAGAATACCCCCGGTCGCCGGATCAAGTACTACCACGGCGCCATGGCGGTCGCCGAGCGCGTCGAGGGCGGTTTGCTGCAAGCGCAGGTCCAGTGTCAACTGCAGATCCTTGCCGTGCGGGCGTTCACCGTCGAGGATGCGGTGCAGTTCCTGGACGGTGAATTTGGGAGAAAGGCCGGCCAACTCCAGATCCCAGGCGCCTTCGACACCAACACGCCCATAGACGGGATCAAGATAGCCAAGTACGGCAGCCGTCGCCCGTGGGTCCGCATAGCGTCGTTGCCCGCCTTCCGTCCAGGCGAGCCGTACGCCGCGCTCATCGTAAATGGCGCCGCGCGGGATCGAACGCTCAGCGCGCGCCATGCGGCGATTGGTCGGTTGTGCCAGCAGCCAGTCGCGCTTAGCGAGTTGCCAGTACGATTGCCATGCGATGATCAGCAAAAACATGAAAGTGATCAGGCCGGCAAGCCGGGTAATGCGTAGTTGAACGTCAGAGGACATCACTGAGAAATACCCTCTTTTCGCTTGCGCGTCAAGGGTTGGCGGTCTTTCGCGGGTTATTCGTGGGCAAACCAGGGCGCAAATCCCAGCTGCACCCCACCGCCGAGCACGCGGTCACGGGCAAATCGCGCGGCCAGCAGGTCGCCATAGACCGCCACGTCGCGCCCAAGGCGTTGGAGACGCTCGCGCAGGCGCTGCGCGGTCAGCAGACCCGGCGCGGCAAAATCGTCCGGCGCGCCAACGGCATCATAGGGCAGCGCCCACGCCAGGCTCGCACTAAGGATGTCGCGTAGTTGGGCTGCGGTGCTGCCTGCGTCATCCCGCTCCGTCGTAATGAGCAGGCCGAAGAGCTTTCCGCCGATGTCGTCGGCGACATAATCGAGCAGGGTCTTCAGCATGCCGCTCATGCCGCCATGGTATGCCGGTGTAGCGAGTAGGTAGGCCGACGCATCGGCGAAACGCTCGCGGAGTTCGTGGATTTGCGGCGTGACCTTCCGGGGCTGGGGGCTGTATGGGGGCAAATTCCAGTCACGAATATCAAGGAGCTCGACGCGCGCGCCGCTGTGGCGCACGGCATCAAACGCCACATCAAGCATCGTGCGCGTGTGGCTGGGCCACTGTGGGCTGCCGGAAATGCCGAGCACGCTAATCATAAAATAGCGATACCCGCTGGCACGGCGGTTATGCCGATGCGCGTGCTGATTTCTGGCCTTTTGCTGCGATGCGTAACCTGTGCAAGCCGTTTGAAACCAGCAGGAAAAGAGCTGTTGCTTGACATAGCGGAGAATCTGCTGATATACTCGCCACAACATAGTCGAAGGAGAAGACGAATAGTTTGTCTTCTCGCGTAGCTTTGTCGGTCTGCATTTCAGTTCACAATTTGTTGCATTCTACATCTCAGCCGTTGTTCTAGACAGATAGCAGCCCACTCAGCACCACGCGCAAGTACCCGATCAGTCTCTGATAGGGGAGGTACGCGATGAGCCAGAGAGGCCCGCTCCGGAACGGAGCGTCTCACCACATGCCCACCTCATGGTGGGCTCATATGCGCAGTGTCCTACTGATAACAGTGGCACTCACCCTCGGCACCACCCTCACGTTAATTGCCCAGGATCCACCCGCCGCCAAGACGGTCACCTTGCGGGTCGATGGCACGCAACGCCAGGTGGTCACGGTTAAGCCTACCGTACAGACGGTATTGCACCAGGAACACCTTAACCTGAACACCAACGACCGCTGCGAGCCGCCCATCAGCACGACCGTGACGGATGGGATGACCATCACGATAACCCGCGTGACGTGTGAGTTGCTCGTGCGCGCTATCGAGATTCCCGCGCCAACGGTGACGCGTTGGGATGTTCGCTTTTCCAACGAGCCCTCCATACTCCGGCAGGGACGTCCAGGGAAGGCGTTGGAAACGACCGTCATGTGGAAGAAAGACGGTGTCGTGTCCACGCAGTGGATCTCCAGCACGCGCGTGGTGCGTCAACCCAGGCCGACGGTGCTCGTGCGCGGTCGCATGGCCTCGCGGTCGGGGATGAGCGTACGACGCGTCTTCACCATGGTTGCGACTGCCTATGACCCGGGGCCGCTGAGTTGCGGGCCGCGCGCGAATGGGCGTACGGCAACGGGTCTGCGCGCAACGCGCGGCATTATCGCGGTCGACCCTCGCGTTATTCCGCTCGGTAC
>DASXVL010000281.1:0-2680 GCA_036504255.1 Armatimonadota bacterium
CCCCCGGGCCGCCACGGAGGGCGGCCCCTACAGCGGGGAGCGAGAGTGGTCCCTTCTCCTGTTCTTTCCAGCCCAGCCTACAGTCCTTAGCACAGTTTGGAAGGGTTCGAGCGCAGCGAGTCCCGCCGTTCCCAACCCTCGACTAGCACGTCTCAATCACTCGTCGTATACGCGTGAAACCGCCCACGGCGATAGTAATATAATGTGGAGGCCTTCCCATAAGCGTTTCGCTGGAACGCATCGGCCGTCAGCGTGAGCCGGTGTGCTTCGTGCGGCGACTGGTAAACGCCGGGGCGGCACAATGTCAAATAGTCCCAGAGGCCGTATTCCGTGTGATCGCCCATGCTGTAGCCTTCCGTTTTTGGGTCGGTCAATGAACTACTGGAGAGGAGCAGCACGCGATAGCCCCGACGCCGCGACAGCAGGCACAGGGAGAGATTCCGCTGCCGGTTATGCCCATCCAAGACCACATCGAGCCTGCCGTCCGCATTCATATCGCCGATGACCGCAAAGGGGGCTTGGCGCGTCGAGAAATGGTAACGTGTGCGAACGGCCGGCAAGTACTCCTGCTCGCGCCAGGGGACCATATGCGCGTCATAGCCGCGCAACGCCCGCATCATGGCGCGCGGCAGCGCCAGCACATGCGTGCCATCAGGCGCCAGCCGAATGGCTGGCCGCGTTTGCGCCAGCGCTGGCGAAGCCAACACACCCAGCAAACTACTCAGTGCCAACAGCGCCACCACGCGAACACGCATATTCCCCGCTCCTTTCACAAATCCCCCGCGAGCGGTTCATCCAGACTCGGCAGAAATTCTTCCTCGGAGAAGACCTGGGCGGTGAAGGTGAAGAGGCGCGCGCCCTGCAGCCAGGCGTCGTGGGGCAGGCCGGCTTTGCGGCAGGTGTGATCGAGAAACTCTTCGCGCCCCCAGCCCCACTCCACCGGCACTTGCGGCAGCAGCAGACCGCGCGCGTGCCCGTGTTCGACCACCAAACCGTGCGTCCCCACGGTCACCGCCTCGGGCTGCGCCGGGGTAAGCAGGGAGAGGACGGAGATTTCCACGCTGAGTTGGTCCAGTTCCTTGCGCGCGACGGGCGGAAAGCGCGGGTCATGCAGTGCGGCGGCGATCCCTCCACGGATGATGGTCTCGTAGAGGGGGTAGGTGGGCTCCGGGTAGCCGATACAGCCGCGCAGCTCGCCCCGGTCTTTCAATGTCACGAACGCGCCGAGCGATTCGCGCAGCGCATCATCGACGATCGGCGGAGCGATCATGCGGTGATCGACGAGCATGGTGGCGATGGCCTCACGCGCCAATTCGAGTAAAAACCGTTGTTGATCGGTGGTTAACATACGTTCCCCTCCCTTTCCAACGCCTTCCTTCGCCACGATGCGCGTTATGCCTCCGGCGTCTTGAGCCAACGTTGTAACCAATGCTGCACTTCCTGCCACATGGCGGGGGGAAATTCATGGCCGACGCCGGGGTAGAGACTCGTCTGCAAACGCTCCGGCTGCCGGTAGTGCGGGCGGCATGCCGCGGCAAAGCGCTGGTTGCACTCCGCGGGCACCAGCGTGTCCGCCCCGCCGTTAATCAACAATAACGGGCGGTCGGCAAAACGCGCGGGGTGGTGAATGGGGTCAAACTTCTCCACCGCGCGTTGCAGCGCGGGCGGAAAGAAGTCATCAAACTGCTCGGCGGCCACACCATTATTCGTGGCGCGCATCTCCATGAGATGGCGGTAGTCTCCGCTGCCGATCACCGGCGCGCCCACGGCGATACGCACATCGTAGGCCATGGCCAGCAGCGTCGCGTGGCCGCCCATGGAGATGCCGGTCATACCCACGCGCTCCGTGGAGATGCCGAGGCGCGCGGGGAGCATATCAATAAGCAGACTGACATCCATGGCGGTGCCCACGCACGCGCCGTACATATCGGCGGCATGCTGCGGGCTCCACCCCCCATTGGCCAGGGGATCGACGATGCGCCGTCCGTGATTGCGCTGATCGATGGCCACCGCAATAAAACCGCATGTCACGAGATCGCGACAGCAGGCAAACATCTGCGCAGCCGCGCCGCCGCGTCCATGCTCCGCAAAGACCACCGGCGCGCCCGGATTGGCCTCGGCCCCAAAGATAAACGTCTCCACCCCGGCAATCCCGATCGGCAGATAATCAAGTGTAGGTATCATGCGTTACTTCCTTCCGGTTGTATGGTTCGCGGAAGCGGGGCGTTCTGCCCTGCGGGCAGGCCATCCTTCCAAACGGTGCTGCTGCTACTGCCAGGTGAAACGGCCAGTCAGCCCACTCATGTATCCAGACATGGACGAGGTCCTTGCCCTTCCGCTCGGCGTTACCAAGAGCACGGTTTGGAAGGATGGCCTGCCCTCGGAACGAGGGCAGAGCGCCCCGCTTCCTTTTATGGCAAAGCGCCACTGCGCTGACCTTCCACACCGTGCCGTTACCCGCATCATACGACATGTGCGACATTTTGAGAATGCCTTGCACAACGCTGCCAGGGATTTTCTGCGAGCGCTACCGGGGGAGCGAAAAATTGTTTATAATGGAGAAAACATTTCACCGAGGAGAGATTATGCGTATACGATTCATGCTGGCCCTCGCCTTGCTGGGGAGCGCGCTGGTCGCGATGGCTGCGCCGACGCCGGCGCCGGATGCTGCGGCCCCTGC
>DASXVL010000282.1:0-7390 GCA_036504255.1 Armatimonadota bacterium
ATGCCGCGGCGGAAGCGCACGGGGTGAGTACCATCCTCCCCAACGCCGTCTCGTTGAAAAAGGGCACGGCCACCGTCACGCTACGCCGCCTCTCCGGCGCGCGCACGGCGGTCAGCTTCTTCCAATGGACGCCGATCCTGCGCGAAATCCTGAGCAAAAATTGGCAGGCGGTCGGGCCGTTTTTCTACGGTGTCGATTTGCCAAATGATAAGGTCTTCGACGCGGTCGAAACGGGCATGAAGACGGCCTTCGCGCCGGAAGTCAAACGTGATCTCGCCGCGCCGGTGGAACTACAGAACGGGAAAACGGCCAAATGGACCCCGTTGACCGGTGATGATCCGTTCATGAATCTGTACGGCTATTCGAATACGCTCTCCGGGAGCATCAATTACGCCGTCACGTACATCTATGCGCCGACCGCGCATAATGTGCGCATTACCTATGGCATGGATTACTGGGCGAAGATCTGGCTGAATGGGCAACTCGTGCAGGACTTTGCCACGCACGGCGGGGCGCCCATTAAAGGCCAATTCTCCCTTGATATCGCCCTGCAGCCCGGCGTGAACGAACTGCTCATCAAGGTGGCCTCCGGGAGTATGGGCAATGGCTGCTGGATGGCGATTAGCGATCCGGGTGACCTGCGCTATGCCAATACCCCGGCTGCGCTCGCGAAATAGCACAAGCTTGCTGCGTAGGAAACGCTGCCCCACCGCCACCCTCTCCGCTTGCGCGGGGAGGGTGGTGGCTTTTCTCGCGATGCACGTCTGCCGATTAGCAAAATAATGTAGGTTTTCGACAAGCGCGTTTATGTACAGGCGGCGACATTCCGCCTATTATGTACAGGAAATTCCGCAGAGGAGTCCGGCTATGCCATTGACCACGACCCGCCCGTACCATGAATGGGAAGACATGCGCGTCATTGCGCGTCATCGCGAAGCGGCGCATGTACCGCTCGCCGCCTACCCGGATCTCCCCTCGGCGCTGACGTGTGCGCGCATGACCTCGCGCAATGTGCAGTTGCTGAATGGCCCGTGGCAGTTTTTGCTGGTGGACTCGCCGGATGCGACGCCGGGCGACTTTGCGACGGAAACGTACGATGCGAGCGCCTGGGACACGATTCCCGTGCCGAGTAACTGGCAGTTGCTCGGGTACCCTGACCCGCCGATCTATACCAATATCGCATACCCCTTCGACCCCACTCCTCCCTTTGTGCCGGAACATAACCCCACCGGTTGCTATCGTCGTACCTTCACCCTCGATGCAAGCTGGCAGGGGCGTGAAGTATTTCTGGTGTTGGAATCGGTGGACTCCGCGTGCTACGTCTGGGTGAATGGGCAGGAAGTCGGGTACAGCACCGACAGCCGTTTGCCCGCGGAATTCAATATTACCCCCTATCTGCATCCCGGCGAGAATACGCTGGCCGTGAAAGTGCTGCGCTATTGCGCGGGCACCTACTTGGAAGACCAGGACTACTGGCAGATGAGCGGCATACAGCGTGATGTCTACCTCTACAGCAAGCCGCTGGCGCATGTGCGTGATTTCACCGTGCGTACCACCTTCGACGAAGCGTATTACGACGCCGTGCTCTCCGTCGCCACCTACATGTCACCCGTGGATAATGTGACGAGCTACCGGGTGGAAGCGATGCTCTTTGATGCGGAGGGGCAGCCGATCTTCGCCGAGCCGGCGCTGGCCGAAGTGAAGGGACATACGCCGATGTACGGTGACGGACGCGGCGAGGAGAAGTGCTGCGCGAAGTTTGCGCAACCTGTCGCGCGCCCGCGCCAGTGGTCGGCGGAAGACCCGTATCTCTATACGCTGGTGCTCACGCTGCGCGACCCCGACGGCACGGCCATCGATGTGGAAAGTTGCCGCGTCGGCTTCCGCCAGGTCGAGATCAAAAACCGCCAACTGCTGGTGAACGGCAAGCGGCTGGTAGTGCGCGGCGTAGACCGTCATGAATTCCATCCCGAACACGGTCGCGCGGTGACGGACGAGGATATGCTCCGCGACATTCTGGCGATGAAGCGACTCAATTTCAACGCGGTGCGCACTTGTCACTACCCGGATCACCCGCGCTGGTATGAACTGTGCGACGAGTACGGGCTCTACCTGGTGGACGAGATGAACCTGGAAACGCACGGGGTGGCCGGCGATTTGAGTCTGGACCCCGAGTGGGCGCAGGCCTATCTTTTGCGCGCGGTGCGCCTGGTGCAGCGCGATAAGAACCACCCGTCGGTCATCACCTGGTCGCTGGGCAACGAGTCGTACGTCGGCCCGCATCACGCGGCGATGGCGGCCTGGGTGCGCGCGGCGGACCCCACGCGCCCGGTGCAGTATGAGAGCGGCAATCCGGACGCGGCGGTGACCGACATCATGGTACCGATGTACCCGACGCTGGAGTGGGTGCACAAGGTACTGGCCGACGCGAACGAGCACCGGCCGATGATCATGTGCGAGTATGCCTACGCGAAAGGCAACGCCACCGGCAACTTCTTCAAGTTTTGGGATCTCGTCGATCGTGAACCGAGCTTCCAGGGCGGGTTCATCTGGGATTGGTCCGACAAGGCGCTCACCTTCACGCTGCCCGATGGCCGGCGCGTCTGGGGTTATGGCGGCGACCTGGGCTGCGGGTATGATTACCCCGCGCATGGTGAGTGCGCCAGCATGTGCCTGAACGGCATCGTCGCGCCCGATTTGACGCCGCATCCGGGTGCGCTGGAAGTGAAGAAGGTACAGGCGCCCGTCGGCTTTACCGCGATTGACCTGCTTGCCGGGCGCATCAGCGTGCGCAATACATATCAGTTCCTCGACCTCAGCCACCTGACGCTCCACTGGGAGCTGCGCGAAGACGGGGCAGTGCGCCAATCCGGCGCGCTCGCCATGCCTCCGGTCGCCCCCGGTCAGGCGGCGGACGTCACGCTTCCCCTCACCCTGCCCATCGTTCCCACGCCGGGCGCGGAGTATTGGCTCAACGTGTGCGCCGTGCTCGCGCAGCCCACGCCCTGGGCGGAGGCCGGGCACCTCATCGTTTGGGAGCAGTTTGCCCTCCCCAGCGCGGTTCCCGCACGCGTCACCCCACGCGCACCCATGGCGACCCCGGTGCTGGAGGCCGATGAAACCACGATGCGAATCACGGCCAACGGCACGCGGGTAGCCTTCGACCGCACCAGCGGACTGATGACCTCACTCGCGGGTTCGGGGCAAGAATTGTTGCAGGCCGGGCCGCTGGAAAATTTCCGCCGCGCGCCGACGGACAACGACCTCATGCTCGAAAATCCGGGCAGCTACCGCAATCGCTGGCAGGCGGCGGGGCTCGATCAGCTGACGCGCACGGTGACGTCCGTCACCTCGGCCCAACTCGGGGCGCAGGCTGTGCTGGTGCAGGTGGAATCCACGCTGACCGGGAGCGACCCCACGCAGCCGATTGCCTGTTGCGTGCGCTCTACCGTGTACGGCTCCGGCGAAGTGGTCGTCGAGCAGACGGTGGCTATCCCGTCCACTTTCCCCCCGCTGGCGCGCATCGGGCTGGAACTGGTATTGCCCAGCGCCTATGATCAGGTCACCTGGTACGGCCGCGGCCCGCAAGAGAACTACGCCGACCGCAAAACCGGGGCGCTCGTGGGGCAGTACCGCAGCACGGTGGCGGAGCAATACGTACCCTATATCCTGCCCGGCGAGTGCGGCGGCAAAGAGGACGTGCGCTGGCTGACGCTCACCGATACAGCGGGAAACGGCCTGCTGGTGACCGGCGTACCGCTATTCCACTTCGACGCCTTGCATTACAGCGTGCAAGACTTGACGGACGCCCGGCACTACTACGAACTCACCCCGCGCCCGGAAGTTTACCTGCACCTCGATGCCCGCCACATGGGCGTCGGCGGCGACACCGGCTGGACGCCGAACGTGCATGATGAGTACCTGATCCATCCGGGAACCTACCGCTCCGTCATACGCCTGCGCCCCATCAGCGCAGCGGACGACCCGGCAGCGTTGGCGCGCACGGGGATTCAAGGGGTGTTTTAAGCTGACTACCACGACAGCGTAGCAGAGCAAACAGTGCTAAGGACTCCAGGCCAGCCTTGAGATCACGATCGGAACATCCCGGGAATCTTGTCCCAAATGAAGCGGAAAAGGAGATGAATATGCAGAGTATCGCGCATCGAGGCTATTCAGCCATCGCCCCGGAAAACACCCTGGCGGCCTTTCGCTCCGCGCTCGCCGAGCATGCGGATGGCGTGGAGTTTGATGTCCACCTCAGTGCGGACGGCATACCCGTGGTCATCCATGACCCGGTATTGGGACGCACCACGAATGGGACGGGAGAAGTCCGTGCGCACACCGTCGCGCAACTCCAAGCCCTTGATGCGGGCAGTTGGAAATCGCCCGAGTTTGCCGGAGAGCGCATACCTCTGTTAAAAGACACCCTTGCGCTGTTGCGCGGTCGCACCATACCCTACATCGAGTTGAAGGCCCCCGGCACCGCCGGACCCATGGTCGCATTGCTGCAGGAATTGGCGATGTCCGAACAGGTGGTCGTGATGTCGTTCGATGAGGGCCTGCTCCAAGAAGTCATTGCGCTCGATCCGCAAATCCATGTCCGCCTGCTGGTGGGCACGGACAATAGCGAACACCCCGAAGATGCCTGGCGTACCGCCGCACAACGTGTCGGCACGATGCACCTGTCTATCATCGAACAGGCGCTGACGCCTGCGCGCGTAAAACTGCTGCACGTGGAAGGCTACGATATTTTCGCCTGGACCGTTGACAAAACCGAACGCATGCAAGAACTCATCGACATGGGTGTCGACTCGATTGCGTCAAACCGGATTGACGCGCTCATGCATGTTGCGGGAGGATAGCCGGTGTGGACCGTTGACATGAATTTCGCGCACTGGGCTGGCGCATTGTTTCAGCGTGTCCTAGCGACACTGTGTGGGGCTTGATCGGTCTGGAACGCGAAACGCTCAACCGACCGGCAGGATTCCGTACGCACGTGCTCGTCTGCGTCGGCTCTGCTCGAAAAATCCTGCGCGATTGGCAATTATCCGGCCTTACGTTCCTGCCGCCGAATAATCTCCACATCAAGCCGGTATCGACTATCTAAGTCGAGCCAGAACTTTGGGCTCATCTCAAATGCTTCCGCAAAGTCCACCGCCGTCTCTGCGGTAATGCCGCTGTGGCCGTTGATTATTTTGCTGATAAGCTGCACCGGCCGCCCAATCCGTGCGGCAAAGTCGCGCTGCGTCCAACCCCGATCCTCGAGCATATCGTGCAACACCTCGCCAGGGTGTATCGCGAACGCCGGCGTCAGGTCATTGTCGCTCTTGCTCATGGTGTGTCGCCTCTCATTCCCTGCATTATCGTCGTGCATGTATAGCGTGTGTCTGTGTTAGTGGTAGTCGATCATCTCGATGATGAAGACATAATGTCCCTCATCATCCCTCACCATGGTGAAAATCAACCGGTATTGATCGTTCAGTCGAATGGAATATTGTCCCTCACGATTGCCCGAGAGCTTTTCCATCCGCCTGCCCTTGGCCGCTCGGAGATCGCGCTCATCCTGAGCGGCATCGATGATGCGCACCGCCTTGATAAATGCCTTGACGACGTTTGGGTGGAGGTGCATGCCTTGGCCAGTGCGAAAAAGCACGGCCAGTTCTTCAGTCATAAATTGGAATCGCATTGCGTATCCCTACCATCATCATACCATCACACTTTCTATGATAATGCATGCGGCTATCATTGTCTAGGGGTAGGGCAATACTTGACGTCCAGCGGATAACTATGCGGGCAAAGGATCTTTCCAGATGACCCGGTCACGCTCCCCAAAACGCCACTTTTCCGTTGACACGCCAGGTCGATTTCATCCTGGCAGTAGCTTTGTCCGCAGAGTGTGATGCGCCCGCCACAGTGTCGCAAGGACAACGGAGCGAATTGGATATTCGCACCGGCTGGGAGCAGAGCGATGAGTGCGTCGGCGACGACAAGCGTGAAGTGGGAAGGCCCTGTTCGGTTACGCGTCGGCGCGTGCGGAAGGACACACCGCAGTCGCGGCCCAATCCTCACGCAACATCGCATAGACGGCCATGTCGAGCAAACGGCCATGGTGTTCGTAGACCTGGCGCAACACGCCGTCGCGGTGGAAGCCCAGCCGCTCGGGGACGGTGAGGCTGCGCGTGTTTTCTACGACCACGGTAATGACCAGGCGGTTGAACAGGTCACGGGTAAAGACGTCATCCACCAGGGCGCGGCAGGTGCGGGTGATGAGACCGCGTCCCTCGTACGCCGCGCCGATGAAATAGTGGAAAGTGGCGCTGCGGATATTCGGCTCGATGCGGTGAAAGCCGACCACCCCGGCGAGCGTGCCCGCGTGCCAGATGCCGACATCGCACCAGCCGGATTCGGGAAAATCGAGCCCAGCCTCCAGGCAGTCCATGCGATCCTCCGCTGATAGGCAACTCTCGACCCAGGGCAACCAAGGCGCGAGATGCGTGCGGTTGCTATCGATGAGCGTGAAATACGCCTCGGCGTCCTCCGGGATCATGAGGCGCGCTTCGGTATCCTGGTCGATGCTGTAGTGAAACAAATAGCGTCTCCTGGGTGTTCGATGGTTGTTGTTGCGACGGTAAATGAAATGCCGCCGTTTGCCCATACGCCCCTGGCAGGCCGCTGCAAGGGGCGTATGGGCGATTTATCGGGAGCTATTCTCCCTAGTTGACGGTCAATAGCGTCGAGATGGCCCCGCTCGCCGGGTCGCCGGGTTGGCCGCCGCCCACGGAAATGCGGAATTGGCCCGGTTCGACAAAGGGCACGCCGTCTTCGGTATAGGCGGAAAGTTGGGCGCTGGTAAGGGGGAAAGTGACCGTCTGCATCTCACCCGGCTGCAGGTGAATGCGTGTCACCCCTTCCATGTGTACCAGCGGTACCGGCACCGAGGCTTCCACGTCGCTCACGTACAACTGCACCACTTCATCCCCGGCGCGCGCGCCGGTATTCTGCACGTCCGCCGTCACCGACACTTCGCCGCTGGTCGTGATCGAGTCTGCACTGAGGCGCAGGTTGCTGTAGGCGAAGGTGGTATAGCTCAGTCCATAGCCAAAGCGATAGCGCGGTTCCTCGCTCATGAAACGGTAGGTGCGCCCGGCCATCGCGTAGTCGGTGAACTCCGGCAGTTGCTCCAGCGACTTCACGAAGGTGATGGGCAGCCGTCCGGCGGGGTTGACATCGCCGAACAGTACGTCGGCCACCGCGTTGCCGCCTTCTTCGCCCGGATACCAGGCCATAACCATGGCGGGGATATGCTCGGCGGCCCATTCCAACTCGATGGGGCTGCCGCCGGTGAGCACCAGTACGACAGGCTTGCCGGTGGCGTGCAACTTCTGCAGCA
>DASXVL010000283.1:0-3988 GCA_036504255.1 Armatimonadota bacterium
CAACGCGCGCTCTAAAAACGGGGAAAACTGGATGATTCACCTTGCCATTGACATATTGACCGAAGCTCTGCTCTAACGCTATAATAGTTTTGCGTTCGCTCTTGAATGTCTGGCGTATTCGTAGCCTATTACCCTACGGCCGTCATCTTCTCACTTCGAGATACCTTATGAGTCGTTCCCGAACAACACACGTTGTCACCCAACAAGATATCGCCGATCATTGCGGGGTACATATCACCACTGTTTCCATGGCGTTGCGGAATCATCCTCGATTACGCACAGAGACCATCGAGCGCATCCAAGCGGTCGCCAAACAGTTGGGGTATGATCCGCTCTATTTTGATGCGGCCAGGCGACTGGTCCTGCGACGACACGGACTGGACGTCGCCAATAAAGTCATCGGCGTTATTTTCCCGCCGGGTTTTCTCAATGCCACCTTCTTCTCCCGCATGTACCACGGGGTGGTTTCCGTACTCACACACGCGGGATACGGTGCGCTGACCTTTTGCGTCCCGTTTAATATTCTGCCGTCGTCACAGGATAATACGCTCCCATTCGCGATCAGTCGTGGTGATGTCGATGGGCTCATCGTCTTCGGCAGTTATCGTGGGCTCTACCCTGTGTGTGAATTGCTGCGCCGAACGGCGGGTTTTGGCGACCGGCCCATCGTCACATTGAAAACAATAGTTCCCGGATGCTCAAGTGTGCATGTGGATGATGGAAAAGCGGCATTTCAACTGACCCGGCATTTGCTGGAGTTAGGTCACCGAGACATCCTGTTCATGCTCTACTATGGTAACCCTGGTCACCAGGAACTCGCGCCGCGTATCCTGTCCACACGCAACGCGATGATGGCGTACGGTCTTGATCCCGAACAGCACCTGCATCAGATACAAACGCCGCTATGTTGGCTCGATCCAAACTTCCCATTGCACGAGTCGGGTTCGACGTCCCTGGATCCCGAATCGACTGACCGCGCCCTGCTGAACTACCTCGACGCGCATCCGGAGATTACCGCGATTCAAGCGGTCAATGATGCGAGCGCTCGCCAGATTTGGCATACCCTGGAACAGAACGGACGGCAGATTCCCCGCGACATGAGTATCGTGGGGTTCGATGACACGGACGCGGTCATAGACGCATCCGGCGCAAATCAGCTCACCACCGTACATGTGCCACTCCGGGAGATGGGCGAGAAGTCCGCGCAACTCATGCTCGATTATCTGCAGGGCACGGATCAAGCCGAGCAGGACATCATGCTCACGGGAGACTTGCTGCTTAGACACTCCACCGCTCCGCCATTACCCCACCGGTAAGCATTTCGGCGTGCGTTGTATCGCCACCGGGTTCCGCCAGAACAACCTTAGGGAGTGATGCCAAGCACCAGCGCAATACCATTCACTACGCTATGCCGATTGGTCAACTCAATGGCTGGCTCGCATCCACCGTATCTGCCTGTCGTCTTACGCAACACTCACCAAAGCTCCTGTTCATCTGCATACTACCCCAATCTGCGCAAGACGCACGATGCTGCTGACAGCGTTCCTAGCGTTAGTTCGCTACATCGAGGCCAGAAGGTGTCATATCACGCCAGGATGCTGACGCAAAAGACGCGAACCAAATATCTAGACGGTAGCGCATCGCACAAGAAAGATGCTAACAAACATGGCTCGAGCTCAACTGATTGGTATGGATACCGGCCGCTGGATTTATACACCAATCGATGGCGGCACCCGCATGATATGGATCGCCGACAGTCATAACACCCCCGCCTTTCAGCAGTTTCTGGAGGGGATACATGACACGCCATTCATCGGACAGCCTGTGTCTCATGAGCGTAATTATCTGACCGCTCTGCCGCTGGATGCCGTCCATGGCCTTGATATTCCCATTATCATTAAACGGTTAAATTTATCACGCCCCTATGATCAATTGCGATTTCATGTACTGAATTCAAAGGCACAACGTGCGCTCAACATCGCGTTAGCGTTGGGACGAATCGACGTCAACACGCCACGCCCTATTGCAGTCGTCGATGAACGGAGCCCTTGGAACCAGCTATTGCGGAGCACATTCATTAGCTAATTTCTCCCTGATGCGTTCTCAATGTTCGGCTTCACCGATGCGCACCCGTTATGGCCGACCATCCGTCCGTACTTGCCACATATTGCACGCGATATCCGGCGCATGCATGATGCGGGGATCGTGCACAACGACTTTCATGGCGGGAATATCCTCGTCACACCGTCGTGTGGCGCATACTCCTTCTCCTACATCGACTTAAACCGCGCGCGAATTCATCCGCAACTGACGCTACAACAGCGCATGAATGATCTGGTGCGGTTTGCATTGAACGAAAAGGACCAGCAGGCATTCCTGCAAGACTATTGGTCGGATCAAACAGCGCAATTACATCGGCTTTTCCGGCGTGCGTTGGAGAAAAGAGTGCGTCTACTTGCGCGGAGAGCATGCCTGCAACGGCGCGTCACCGGGATGTTGTGAACCACTCAACGCGGTGTACTGTTAGCCTCGTCAGCAAACCATCCCGGCTGTGGTCTCCTAGCGGGGATAGCCCGGCCGTCTCCTGTTTTCTTTCCTTGTGCAACCTCGCACAAGGAAAGAAAACCATTAGCGGGAGGAGGGAACGGCAGACCCCCCTCCTCCCGCTTGGGCTCGCATCAGATATGGTGATCGCTTCTACCGTCCTACATTAGACCGAATGAACGGTGGCTGCACATCACCATGGCGGCTAGTAGGTACACACCTCAAAGACGGCTTCACGCACCCGCGAATCACCGTTTTTGAGCGGTAGCGGGAGGATGAGGCGCTTCACATCCGACTGCCCGGTGCCGACCGGCGTGGCGTCGAGTGTCACGTTGCCGGCAAGCGATTTGATCTCCATATGGCTGGCGCCTCTGGTGTATGTCAACCGGTCTGCCTGCGTGGTATCCAGCGTATAGCCGGTGCCGCGAAGGCTGATGGGCAGGTTGATGTACGCCGTTTGCGGCGGGGTCGTGCTGCTGTTGGTGGTCATATTCACCGTCACGATGGTTTTGTCATTCTCCACCTGGTACTTCCAGGTGAGCGTGGTACCGGCCGGGTTGGCGAGCGTGGTCGCAATGGTGAATATATGATCTACCTCATTCCAGGTACGCGTGGAGCGGTCGGTACCCAGACCGGTATAATAGAAGCTGCCGCCATTGTTATTGCCATAGACGCAGGAATGCGCCAGGTCAGCGGCGCTGCTGATGGTGTAGCTGCCAGCGGCATATTTCCGCATCGAGCAGACGACCGTGCCCGTGCCTGCGCTCCAGAAAGCGCTGGGGCCGCCACCATACATTCCTTTCGGCATGATGCCGGCGTAGGTCGAACTGGCGCCATTCACATCATGAAAGACAAGGCCGTACAGTCCGAGACCGCCGGGACGCTTCCAGGCCGTGAGACTGCTGAGTGACGACCAGGTGCCGGTAGTGGCCTCGGTAGGCAACGTCGGCAGCGCGGCCGGGTCATCCGTGGTATGCGGCAGCAGGTACGAACGACGTATGTCGTCGAGCCAGGTACCTTGCACGTTGAGGGTCGTTGGGAAGACGTTATCCGGGTTGGGCGCGGTGATGGAGGCATTCAGCAGACGCAACGCCCACGCGTCCGTGTTCGCCAGGTGCGAGAACGTCCCGGCGTCACCACTCCCTGTGCCCGGGTCGTGCAACAGGTTGAAGCGCTTCCGCGCCAACGGGAAGTCGGGATGTTCCATCCACACGCCGGGGTATCCGGGATTGCACAGCAGGCCGGTGGTGCGACAGTTCATTGCCGTCGGACAGTAGATACTGTAGTCCGGCTGCGGCATCCAGAAGTATTGTTGGAAGGCCAGGCTTTTGTTGATGCCGGCCTGCATCTTGGTGAGCAACGCCTGGCTGGGGGTAGTGACACCGGCATACAGGCGGTACATCGTGGCCAGCGGATACTCGCTGAGCGCCTGGTAGTTGCCGTC
>DASXVL010000284.1:0-4576 GCA_036504255.1 Armatimonadota bacterium
TGCCTTGGCTGCACCCTCATGGTCACCAATGCGGCATAGTGTAATCCCCATTTTTCGATACGCAGTATCGGATGCCGGTCGTATTTGAATGATTTCTTGAAAGACCTGAAGTGCTTCATCGTAACGTTCTGCTTTGCGAAGACAGTCGCCGAATTGAACACGAGCGCCGATGTGGGTGGGATTCATAATAACCGTACGACAGAAGGCGGCGATGGCGTCGTCGGTTCGGTTAAGTTCGTCATAGGCCATTCCAAGGGAGTATTCAATCGGCCAGGCGTTAGGACGCAGAGATTTGGCGAGAAGTAGTGTCTCGACAGCGCTTTCAAACCGGTCAGGGTATTCTTCGGCTGTGAGCATGTTATAGGCGTTACCGTTATCGGGTTCTGCATCAATGACCGCACAGAATATTTCGGCGGCCTCTTGCAGGCGGGAGAGTCGCTGGTACAACGCACCAAGCGGAATGTTATAGGCGGGATCCAAGCGGACGGCTTGCTGATAGTATGCAAGCGCGAGATCATTTTGGCCTAACCAGTCATAAACACGCCCTAAATGAAAAATGGGGCTCGGGTCATTTTTAGTCAAGCGTCTTGCCTGCTGATAGGCGTTTATGGCGTTGTCATAATCTTCGAGAAATTCGTAGGTTTGGCCAAGCTGGTTATAAGCATCAGCTTCTTCAGGATCTATTTCTGCAGCGCGCTTGAATGCGGAACATGCTTCAACATACCGTTCTTGTTCGGCAAAGACATTCCCAAGCGCGTAGAAGGAATACCAATCAGAAGGGTCGAGTAGAGTGGCACGTTCAAGTGACTCGGAAGCATCTTGATAGCGAGATAAGTGATAGAAACACTGCCCTATATAGTACAGTGTAGCCGCATCATCGGGGGCTAACAGGTCGGCCTGCCGATATGCTTCGAGCGCGTCCTCATATTGCCTGAGTTTCCGATATGCATTGCCAAGATTGAAATAGGCGGATGCACAGGACTGTTCAAGGCGAATAACCGCATAATATGCCGCTACAGCTTGCTCATGTCGATCATCATCTGCGTATGCATCGCCAAGGTCAAACCAAGCATCACTATTTTCTGGTTCGTCGGCAACGAGTTGTTCTAATTGTTCAATACTCATGACGAGCACTTTTTTCCTACGACTTGCGTTTGCTCGTTATTTTATCCGTTTTTCGCTAACTTGGCGAACGGAGCAGGCAAAGCGGATGCGGGCTCGGGGCTTATGCCGCCTGTTCTTCCGTTTGCTGTTGAGCGAGGCAATCGGTGATGAAGGTCAAGACATAGGCGCTCACGCCAGGGGTGTTGAACTGCAGGCGAAGTTCATGTGTTCCGTATGAGGGGTTCACGACTAATTGGTACATGCGTGGGGTGTCGAGATGGACTACAGCTTCCTTCCCCATGATTTGAGCATCGGCGCCGCATGACTCACGCGTCAGTGGGTGTCCGTCCTGTTCGATGGCGAGCAGACCGATGACGCCGGTCGGCGGCATGGCGACGAGGTTGACTTCCTTGGCGTGGTAGCGCACGGTGATGGCTGCGGCATCCCCGGCGACGGTGACGCCTTCCGCCCCGCAGTGCCAGGCGCCTTCCAGGTAGGCCTGGTCAAACACCTCTACGGGATGGCCACGGTATTGGGTCACGGTGTTGGGGTTGATGGGCTCCGGATTGGCGAGTCGTCCGCGCTGGTAGCCTAGATAGAGTTCTGGCGTGGCGTGATAGCAAACGGTGTCGGGAGCGTCTGACGGGCGCAGCAGCGCCAGTGGCGGCGGCAAGACGGCATCAGGCGCAATGTCGCGGAGGAGATGCTGGATTGCGGTTTCTATTTCGGTATAGTTGCCTTCGCCGAAGTGGAAGTAGCGAATCACGCCGCGGGTATCGAGCAGATACTTGGCCGGCCAGTAGCGATTCGCCCACGCCTGCCAGGTACGATGTTCATGGTCGAGCAGCACGGGGTAGGTGATGCCGAGGCGTTCGACCGCCGCCTGGACATTGGACGTCTGGCGGGCGAAGGAGAACTCTGGGGTATGCACGCCGATGAGCGTGAAGCCCAACGCGCGATAGCGTTCCCACCACGCCTGCAGGTAGGGGAGTGTCCGCAAACAATTGACGCAGCTATAATCCCAGAAATCGACGAGCACAACACCGCCGCGTAAGTAGGCGAGACTGAGCGGGGGGGCGTTGAGCCACTCTCCCGGCGCAAATTCCGGCGCATGGATCGCTTCATGCACGATAGGCATAATTAAAAATTGCACGTTGGGCCGCAAAAGTCGTCGCGGTCCAACGTGCAATTATGCCGGTCTGTGCGATACGGCAGACAGAATAGCGTATTATTTTTTCGGACGCAGCACACGCGCGGCGGCCAGGTCAACCACGCTGCCGCACGTGCAACGAATCGGCTGCGCGATGTCAAGATCGTTATCACCGAGCTTTCGCCCACAGATACAGACGTAGCCGGCGGGACGCGCCGGATTGCCACGGACCAACCGGAACGGCGCCACGTCTTTGGTGACGACGGAACCAGCGGCGATCATGGCATAGTGCCCGATGACGGTGCCGCAGACCACCGTGGCATTCGCGCCGATGGAGGCGCCATGACAGACATGCGTGGGCACGATCTGCCAATCAGGACTGGTGGCGCGGGGATAGCGGTCATTGGTGAAGGTGACATTGGGGCCGACAAATACTTCGTCTTCCAGGGTGACACCGGCGTAGAGGAGACCACAATTCTGGATCTTGACCCCATTACCGATGTGCACGTCGATATCGATGTAGACGCAATTGCCCAGGATACAGTTAGACCCAATGACCGCGCCGGAGCGTACGTGGGTAAAACGCCAGATCATGGTGCCGCGACCGATGTCGGCGCCCTCTTCCACGACGGCCAGGGGGTGGACCATGCCACCCCCGACCTGCATTTGGGACATGGCCTGGCGTTGCGCCGCGGCCTGCGAATCCCTGATCGCCATGTGCCCTCCTCTTCGCATGGCTACTATGCGGTGACGGAGTTGGCTGTGGTGAGGGGTGTGAAACTACGCACCGCGGCAATGATCGTCTGGAGATCATCTTCAGAGACGGCCGGATGTACCGGCAATGAGAGTACTTCATCCGCCAACTGGCGGGCCACCGGCAGGTGTTCGCTGGTATATCCCTGCGATTGGTAGTATGGCTGGTCGGGAATGGTGCAGGGGTAGTGCACGGCGGAGCCGACCCCGGCGTCTTGCAGGTGTTGTTGCAGGCGCGCGCGGTCGGTGACTTTCAACACATACTGGTGATAGACGTGCGAAGTGTCCTCTCGCGTGACGGGAACCGTCAGCCAGGAGAGATCGCGTAAACCGGCGTCGAGGCGTGCCGCATTGCGCTGGCGCTGTTCGGTCCACGACGGCAAACGCTTGAGTTGACAGAGCCCAATCGATGCTGCAATGCTGGTCATACGATAGTTGAAGCCAAGCGCGGTATGCTGATAGCGCACGGCTGCGCCCTGGTTAATGATCAAGCGACAACGCTCCATGAGCTCGGCATTGCGCCCGGTGATCATGCCGCCTTCGCCGGTCATCATATTCTTGGTGGGATAAAAGCTGAAGATGCCCAGGTCGCCAATCGCCCCGACCGGGACACCGTGTTCGCTGGCGCCGTGCGCTTGCGCGCAATCTTCAATGACGTAGGCGTTATGCGCGCGGGCAATCTCGACCATCTCATGGATCTCACAGGCTTGCCCATAGAGATGCACGGGCAGAATCGCACGAATCGACGGATCACTCTCCAGTGCTTCACGCACCGTGGCCGCGCTCAGCATGAACGTGTCCGGATCGACGTCGGCAAAGACCGGGGTGAGACCACCATAGAGAACGCAGTTGGCCGTCGCGATGAACGAGAACGGCGTCGTGAGGATTTTACTGCCCACCGGGAGGTCAAGCGCTTTGACGGAGACGCAGAGCCCCGAAGTTCCGGAAGAACATGCGGTCGCTTCCGGCGCGTGGCAATAGTCGGCGAAGGCCCGTTCAAAGTCGTGAACGCGTGGACCTGACGCGAGCATGCCGGAAGCTAAGACTTCGGCAATGGCGGCCTGTTCGTCTTGGCCGATGTAGGGCTTGGCGATGGGAATCACTGATGCTTCTCCTCATGCGTCACCGTCGAGTCGCCCTCGGGCGCGTTGACTGGAGACATAGGGCTGTTGTAATAGGTGCTACAAGTATACTGTAAGTGCCGTGCTCCCGATTATAAAGTGTGTGCAATATCACGTCAAACATGTTCGGCGAGTTGTTCGTTGACGTGGTCTTGGATGGCCTGCGCCAGGCGTAACGCTTGCAGGCCGACCGACGCACTCGTCAGTGGCTGTGTACCGGTGCGAATCGCGTGGATGAAGTGTTCTTGCTCCAGCGCAAGCGGTTCGCGATTGGGGACGAGCAGTTGTTCCACTTGACTGGCCTGGTAATATTGGCCATCCTCTTTGGCGATGGAGGATTTGCCGTGGCGATGAATCCATACTTCACGGCTGGCGAAATCGACGGTGAACTGGGCGCTTTTCGTATAGAAGCGACCACGGCGGACGCGCTCCTGGCTGACGGCAGATG
>DASXVL010000285.1:0-2845 GCA_036504255.1 Armatimonadota bacterium
TGCTGCAACCGCTGGTAAAAAACTACACACGGTGAGCTGCAAAAAGGGCTCTGACCCCAGGGTAAAATACGCCGCGGGACCATAATAACAGAGGATCTCATGAAAAAAACCATACCATGCAGCATTACGCATCTACTGGCGGTACTGGCGATGCTCCTTGCTATACCGCTCCATGCCGCCCTGCAGGTGCAGCCGCGCGACGTCATCGCCGTCAGCAGCGAAATCTGCCCGCAGCAGCGCATGATCTCCGTCGATATCGCCGACTACTTTCTCATGTGCCAGCCGGTGGAGGGCGTGCGCGTCATCCAGTCAGGGGATCGCCGGGAGTCGATGGAGGTGTTCATGCGACGGCTGGAGAACGATCTCACCCCCTGGCATCCCACCGTCGTGCTGACCTCCTACGGCGTCGGCAATGGGCGGGAGGGTAAGCAAGGCGGTGGATACACCCGCTACCAGCCGCTCTATGAAGGGCAGATGATCGACGGGCTGAAAAAAATCGGCGTGCGCACCATCGTCGTCGGCTCCTCCGCCTGTGCCGATTCCTACTACTTCCACAATAATCCCGCCGAAGCGGGCCCGTGGAATGCGAATCTGGCGGACTTCCGCGACCTGGATCACCAGCTTGCCGATAAGGCGGGCGTGCTCTTCGCCGATATCTTTGGCGCGATGATGGCTGCTATGCCCAAGGCGAAGGCGCTCTACGGTGACCAATACCATTTCGCAGCCAACGATTCCTGGGAAATCTTCCCTACCGCCAATGGCCAACTGGTGATGGCCTACGCCCTGCTGAAAGCCCTGGGCTGCGACGGCAACATCGGCGCCATCACGGTAGACCTGGCTGCCAACACCGCGCAAGGCACGCCGGGACAGAAGATCCTGTCCGCCCAGAATGGTGTCGTCGAGGTGGAGAGCACGCGCTACCCTTTCTGCTTCCAGGGTGATCCGAAGAACTTCAATGCCACCAGCGGCATCATCCAGTGCTTCCCCTTCAACGACGAGCTGAACCGCTACCTGCTTGTCGTGCACGGCTTGAAAACCGCGCGGGCAAAAGTCACCTGGGGGAAGGAAAGCCGGGAATTCGCCGCCGCGGACCTTGAAAAGGGTGTCAACCTGGCCGATGCCTTCGCCGCGCACACGCCGTTCGACGGGCAATTCTTCAAAGTGGAATCCGCCGTCTGGGCGCAGCAGCAACCGCATCTGCTCTATATGCAGTCCTACTTCCACAATATCGCCGATTTCAAGCAGATGGCCCCCCGGCAGACCGCCGCCGTCGATAGCCTGGCCACCGCCATCATCGCGCAGGATCAGAGCCAGGCTGCCGCCGCCGCGGCGCTGGTGGTACCCATCCGGCACACGTTGAAGATTGAGGCTTTGCCATGAAGAAATACCTACTTGCCACGCTGTTATTGATCGCCGCCGCGCTGCATGCCGAACCGCTGCTGCAGCCCCAGGACCTGGTCGCCATCTGCGGCGACTCGATCACCCAGCAGAAGATCTACTCGATCTACCTGGAAGATTATCTGCTGATGTGCCAGCCGGTCGCCGTGCGCACCCTGCAGTTCGGCGCCAATGGCGCGCCCGCGGGCAACTTGTGGGAGCGGACGCCCCGCGACCTGGTCCTCTTCCACCCCACCGTGGTCACCACCATGTATGGGATGAACGATGGGCAATATCAGCCACTCAACGATGAGCGCGCCCAGGCCTTCCGCAAAAATATGACTGGCGCGGTAGAAGCGCTGCAGAAGATCGGCGTGCGCACCATTATCGTCGGCTCTCCGAGCTGCGTCGACTGGCCGCGCAATCCCGACGGCACGGTGATGTACAATAAAACGCTGGCCAGCCTGGGTGATATTTCCCGCGAGATCGCGGAGGCGCATCACGCCGTCTTTGCCGACGTCCACGGCGTCATGGCCGACGCCATCGCCAAGGCGCGGGCGCGCTTCGGACCGACCTTTAATGTCGGGGGCGACGGCACGCACGTCGGTCCCAGCGGACACCTGATGATCGCCTACGCATTTTTGAAGGCGATGGGCTGTGATGGCAACATCGGGACGATCACGGTGAACCTGGCCGCCAATACCGCACAGGGGACGCCGGGCCATAAGATCCTGGCGGTGAAAGACGGCACGGTCGATGTCGAAAGCACGCGTTATCCCTTCTGCTTCGAAGGCGACCCCAACAACATCGCGCCGACCACGGCGGGGATCTTGCAGAGCTTGCCCTTCAACGAGGACCTGAACCGCTTCCAACTCGTCGTCCATGGCCTGAAAACCGCCCGCGTGAAAGTCACCTGGGGTGAGCAGAGCCGCGAATTTGCCGCAGCCGACCTGGAGAAAGGCGTCAACCTGGCCGCCGCCTTCGTCCCGGAGAATCCCTTCTCCGCCCCCTTCGCCAAAGTCGACGCCGCCATCCGTGCCCAGCAGGCCCAGGAGACGCTGCTCACCTATAAATTCCTGGCCATCGCCACCCGCCTGAGAACCGCCATCCCCTCGCAAACAGCGACGATCGACCAGATTCAACAAGACGGCTTCGACGAAGTCCAGCGCCTCTCCCAGGCCGCCGCCGCCCAGGTCGTCCCGGTCAAGCACTCCCTGACCATTACTCCTATTCCCTGATGCCTCGCCGCCGGCGTGATGCGCAGCTTCCGTTCGCGCCGGCAACCCGGCGCATCACGCCTCATCTCATCGGGCGCGCGTCCTGTGCCCCACCAAAACGCAAGCACGGATAGTCCCATCTTAAGAGTACAAATCCCGCAGGCGTTTGACGCCCCCCGGTTTGCCGGGCATAGGCAGCGCGCGCGTACGCATGGTGTTTTCCAGGTCGTCGATGTCCGCCGGGGATATCT
>DASXVL010000286.1:0-2152 GCA_036504255.1 Armatimonadota bacterium
GATAGCGAAATCATGAGTGTCGTGCCGGTCATCTTTGCCGCGTCGGAGGGCCAGGATGACGCTCAGGTGATTCGCCGCTTCATCGCGGATCGTTTCGACGTGTGGGAGCGACGCCGCGACCTGATGCGCGTGGTGATTGGGGAAGCGATGTTTAACCCCGCGCTGGCGGAAGGGTTGCGGGGGAAAATTCAACTGGCCTTGCAGGGCGTGGAAGGCTTTATCGTGCGGCGCATGCAGGATGGCGCGTTCCGCCCCGTCCATCCGGGGATTGCCGCGCGCGCGCTCATCGGGCAATTGCTCTCCGTGTTCCTCCATTGGAGCCTGCTCATGCCGCATGGTAATCTGCCGCCACGTGAGCAATTGATCGATGAATTGACCGCACTCTTTATGCACGGCGTATTGCGCCAGTCCATTGACGAAGAGGAGAAGGTACGATGAGTAGAGCCGTCGTCGTTACATTAGCCGCCTGCATCCTGCTACTCACCGGCGCCCGTGCGCGGGCCGAGGACACCACGCCGGCGACACCACTCACCTTCACCGAGGCGGTGAGCACGGCGCTGGCGCATAACCCGTCCGTACGGGAAGCGAGCAGCCGGACCGCCGGAGTACGCGCCTCCTCGGAACAGGCGCAGGCGGCGTTGCGACCGCAAGTCCGTCTGGACTCGCGCTATACCATGTTGAGCCGCGTGCCGGAAATTGCCGTTATGCCGGGGCAACCGCCCTTTAGCCTGACGCAGAAGAACACGCTGTTGACCACCGTGAGCGCGCAGCAAGTGCTCTATTCCGGTGGGCGGCTGGGCGCGTTGGTGCGCCAGGCCAGCGACTTGACGCATGCCGCGGAGGCCAACGCCGAACGCGCGCGAGAGCTCGTCGTGTACGGCGCCGAGCGGGCATTTCTATTATTAGTGGCGGCGCAGCGCCGCTCGGGTGTCGCGCAACAAACGCTCACCGATGCACAGGAGCACTTGCGCGTCGCCCAGGTGCGCCTCGACGCGCGCGCCGTTCCGCAATTCGACGTGACGCGGGCGGAAGTGCAAGTGCAAGAGGCACTGCAGGGCGTGATCGACGCCCAGACCGAAATCGAGACGACGCACGCCGCGCTACTTGACGCGCTGGGATTGCCGAATGGGCATTTCACCGCCTTAGAAACCGGCCTGTTCGGCCTGACGCCGGTGCCCGCGCCGGATACGCTGGTACAACTGGCGCAGATATCACGCCCGGAGATACGCGCCTTTAGCTGGCAAGTGCGTTCGAGCGAGGCGGCCATCCAGGTCGCGAAGGGGGAACGGAAGCCGACGGTCAGCTTGAATGCCGATTATCAGATGGTGTCGCCGCAATCCCCCTCGCAGATCGACCGCTTGGAACTGGCGGCGGTAGCCAGCCTGCCAGTGTGGGATGGCGGCACCGCCCGAGCAAAAATGCGCGCAGCGGAGGCGCAACGCGCGGAAACGCTGGCCGCGCAGGATTCACTACGCAACGAAGTCAGTAAAGAAGTGCGACAGGCCTATGCCGAAGTACAGTCAGCCGTCGCGCAGATAGCCGTCGCGCAGAAACGCGTGCAGCAGGCCGAGGAATTGGCGCGCATTGCTATCGTGCGCTACGATGCGGGGGTGAACACGGCCATGGAAGTGGCGGATGCGCAGACACAGTTAACGCAGGCGCGCCTCGGGCTCACGCGTGCCTTGACCTCCTGGGGCGTCGCCTCCGCCGACCTCCGCCTGGCGGTCGGCGCGCCGATTCCTGCGGTGGACACCAAGAACGTGGAGGGATCACGATGAAACAGCGTTTACGGATAATCATTCCAGTCGTGCTCATACTCGCCCTGGTCGGCTATTTGCTTTGGCGGGCGTTCGGGCATCGAGAAACTGGTCCCCCCAGCAGCATTACGGGTAACGGCGTGATCGAAGCGACGGAAGTGGATCTGACGTCCAAAGTCTCCGGCAAAATTCTCACGCTCACCGTGCACGAAGGCGATCCGGTGGCTGCAGGGGAACTCATCGCGACGCTGGAGAGCGCGGAATTGCTCGGGCAAGTGGAACAGTCGCTGGGGAATTTGCACGCGGCGGAGGCCAACTATGCGGAGTTGAAAAACGGGTCCCGTGCGGAAGACATTCGCAAAGCGCGCGAGCAGTACAATGCCGCCGTGGAAGCC
>DASXVL010000287.1:0-4629 GCA_036504255.1 Armatimonadota bacterium
GTGTTCTTTCACAGCGCAACGGGTGCACCGGGCTCGGTACTACTGTTCGTTATTGTACTGCAATACCAACACGAAAGCAATACAAAGACACCTGCCGTACAATAGCGGGACAAGCACGCGAAGGGAGTGTGGCATGGACACGCAGAACGACCGCATCAAGGCGATGAATTTCGACTACCCCGAGTATATCCCCATCGGGCTGAATATGTTGCCGGCCACCTGGATACGCTACCGGGAAGCGCTGGATGAGGTGGTGGCGCGCCACCCGGTGCTCTTCGGCGCGCAGCAGGGGCTGCATAATTATGACGAAGTGCACGGCACCTACGTCGCCGGGGAGCACGTGGATAACTGGGGCTGCGTGTGGAGCAACGTCGCGCACGGCATGGAGGCCATCGTCACCGGACATCCGCTGCCCACGCGTGCCTCGGTGCGCACCATGACGCCGCCCGCCGCGGTGACGGGGCGCTTGCCGCACGGCTTGATGTACCTGCGCCTGGGCGACCTGCGCGGCTTTGAGGAGATCATGACCGACTTCGCCGAGGAGCCGGAAGAGCTGCAACTGCTCCTCGACACCGTGCTGGCGCACAACCTGAAGGAGCTGGAGGTCGCGCTCGCCAAGCACACCGAGCCGGTCATCGGTTTTGGCGATGACCTGGGCATGCAGGCCAGCCTGCCCATCAGCCCGGCGAAGTGGCGCAAGTACCTGAAGCCCTGCTTCGCCGCCCTGTACGGGCGCTGCCATGAGGCGGGCTTCTCGGTGTATATGCACACCGACGGACATATTTACGAGATCATCCCCGACCTGGTGGAGTGCGGCGTGAACATCATCAACCCGCAAATTCGCGCCAACGGGTTGGACAACCTGGCGCGCGTGTGCAAAGGCAACGTCTGCGTCAACCTCGACCTTGACCGGCAGATGTTCCCCTTCTGCCAGCCCGAGGAGATCGACGGGCACGTGCGTGAGGTGGTGGAAATGCTCGGCGCGCCGGAAGGCGGTCTGTGGATTACCGCCGAATGCGGCCCTGACGTGCCGCTGGCGACCATCGACGCCCTCGCCACCGCGCTGGAAAAATATCGCGGCTTCTATCGCGGCGCGCAAAAATCAGAGGTGTCGCCTGACACCCTTACCACCAAGCCCCCTCTCCTTGGGGAGAAGGCTTGGGGTGAGGGCCTGTTTTAGCACAGTTGCTAACTTTCGCTCGCGCCCGCACCGCGCTCCGTACGCTCGACGGGGGATGGCGCGGGCGCGGGGGAATTCAGCCCACCGGCGTCGCAACACGCTGCATCGCAAATGGCAACTGCACATGGAAGGTGCTCCCTACCCCCACCTCGCTCTCGACCCAGAGCTTCCCGCCCATGCGCGACACCAGCAGCGCAGTAATCGTAAGCCCCAGTCCGGTTCCACCGTATTTGCGCGTGGTCGAGCCATCCGCCTGCGCAAACGCGTCGAACACGAGCGAGAGCTTCTCGGCGGGAATGCCGATACCGGTATCCTGCACGATGAAGTACACAAGCACTTCATTATTCTCCTGTACTTTCAGCGTGCTGGAGAGGGTCACGGCGCCCTGTTCGGTGAATTTGACGGCGTTGCCGAGCAGGTTGATGAGTACTTGTCGCAGACGGTCGGCGTCACCTACCAGCGTATGCGGCAGGGCCGGGCAGGTGTGTACGGTCAGGCTGATGCCCTTTTGTTGCGCACGTAGCGCCAACGGCGGCAGCAGGCTCTGCACCACGTCCGGCAGGTCGAACGGCACGTTGCGCAATTCGACTTTGCCTGCCTCGATCTTCGACAAATCGAGGATATCATTGATGAGCGTGAGCAGCGCGTAGGCCGACACGTGGACGGCCTCCAGATATTCGCGTTGTTCCGCGCTCAACGGCGTGTCGAGCGCCAGCTCCGTCATGCCGATAATGCCGTTCATGGGCGTGCGAATTTCGTGGCTCATGGCGGCGAGGAATTGACTTTTCGCGCGATTGGCGGTTTCCGCCGTATCTTTGGCGCGCTGTAACGCCTCCTCGGCCTCTTTGCGCTCGGTGATATCGATAATGACGCCATCAAGGCACACGGGCTGCCCGTCGGGCGCATAGACCGCCGCGCCCTTTTCCACCACCCAACGCACCACCCCATTGGTGGCCTGCACGCGATATTCGAGGGCATACGCGCGCTGGGCGGCCACCGCGTCCGCCACCTGCGCTTCGACGAGCGCGCGATCCGCCGGGAGGATAATATCGGCATATCGCCGGCGGCCACTCAGAAAGTCCGCCACCGGGTAGCCGCTGAGCGTTTCGATGCCCTGCCCGATAAACTCCATGTACCAGGGCGACTGCACGCAACAGCGGTAGACGATGCCCGGCACACTCCCCACCAGGGTACGGAAACGCTGCTCGCTGTCGCGTTGGACTTCTTCAATGTGTTTGCGTTCGGTGATATCGATGCTCACGCCCGTCATGCGCAACGCGCGCCCCTCATCGTCGCGCGTCACCTGTGCATAGGCTTTCAGGTGTCTGATGGCGCCATCCGGCCACACCACCCGGTATTCGAGTTGGTAGCTGCTGTCGCCGCGCACCGCTTGCCCGATCACCGCTTGACAGCGGGCGATGTCATCGGGGTGGATACAGTGCTCCCACGTGTCAGCGATGACGAAGGGGTCATGCTTCACCAAGCCATACAGGGCGAACATCCGCTCATCCCACACATGGATATCACGTTGGATGTCCCAGTCCCACACCCCAAGATTGGCAGCGTGGGCTGCCAGCTCAACGCGCTCCAGCATATGATTGAGGCGGTCTTCCGTTTCCTTGCGCGCGGTGATGTCGCGCGAGACACAAAGGATCCCCGTGACCTGTTTGCCGGCGTCGTAGAGATAGCGCAGCGTCGTTTCGAGCCAAATATAGACGCCGTCACGCCGTTGCATACGGTAGCAGCGCGTCGCGCCTAAGCGTGCGTCGTGTTGTAGCGTCGGCAAATCGTCCGGATGCATGAACGCGCGCGGATAGCGTCCGATAAGATCGTCCGGCGCATAGCCCAGCAGTTGCTGCGACGACGGTGACACGTAGACGATACGTCCATCCGGCGCATGACGGGAAATGATGTCGTGCACATGCTCGGCGAGGAGGCGGTATTCCTGTTCACTGCGTTCGAGCGCCTCTGTGCGTCGGCGCACCATGCGCCGCAGCGTCGCGACAAAGACCAGCGACAGCGCCAGCAACCCGAGCAGCGCGATGATGCCGAGTTGAAAACGCCGGTAGCGCAGTTGCGCGTTCGGTCGCTCATAGACATTGAACCAGCGGTTTTAAATCTCCCGAAATTGTCCGTTATCGCGTAGCCGCTGCAAGCCGTCGTTCAAACGCAGCATGAGCGCGGAATTGCCGGGCGCGAGCGCGAAACCATGCGGCTCCGTCATCACTTTGTCGGGCAAGACGACGATGTGCTGCAAGCCGTAGTTCGTGCAATAATACAACCCCGGCATTTCCGCCAGCATGGCGGCGTCACAGCGGCCGGCGGCGAGGAGCCGCAGTGCTTGCAGGCCATCGTCCACTGTGCGGGTCGCGCCGGAAAAGCCCTGACCATGCAGGTAGTCCGCCATCGCGCCACCGCGTTGCACCGCAATCGTCTTTCCCGCGAGATCACGCCAACCGGCTATCTTCGCGGTATCCCGGATAAAGACGGCGTACGACACGGTACAGATAGGGGTGGAGAATAAGAAGGTGGATTTTCGCGCGGGCAGATAGGACATGCCGGCGATGACGTCCAGGCGTCCCGCCGCCAAATCCTGCCGGAGCGCACTCAAACCGCCGACGTGCAGTTCGGGCGTGTACCCGATCTGGCGGGCCACCGCTTCGATCATCTCCGCATCAAAACCGGTCGGCTCGCCATGATCAATCATCTGATACGGGGGAAAACTCTGGCCACAGCCGATACGCAGTACCGTCTGGCCCGTCGCCGCAGGCGCGGTATGCCCACAGAGCGGCAACAGGATTAACGCGCAGAGCCACCACGCCGCCCAGACCGACGTACGGGTAGCGGGAAAACACGTCTTTGGAGAGATTTCAGCCCTTATCATCCCAACTGCCCCTGTACTGTGTCTTCTAAGAAATGTCGATGGACAAAAATACTGCTTATATATTTTACACTATATAACCACGGATGACTTGCAGGCGGTGCGAAATGCCGGGAAAGAGACCGGTGCTTTGTATTTCTACTAATGCGATAAAAAGAATCTTTCTTTCGTAAAATGTGACGGGTTAGGGGCCTTCTGTGACGGGTTTCACGCTCAAGTACTGAGATTTCCGGGTTTTTTTACTAGCACTACCTCGCGGAGAGTAAAAACCCGGAAAACCCGTCACAACCCGTCACACGCACGAAAACCCGTCACATTTTACGAATTAACGATTGTCTTTATGGTATTAACAAGGGTGCGCCGGTTAAGCCATGAAATTTGCTGAGTTGTGTTTTCGCCCAGCTTCCTTTCAGCTATTTACCGAGTGATCGCGTTGTGCCCTGACTCGGTGCTCGTAGCGCGCGCCCGCTGTGGCGCGCCTGTCTCGCATGCCGACCCGTGTCCGCGAGAGCGTCGGCGCGTTCCCTGATTGGCACCCGGCTTCCGTTCCGCCACACGGATACTGTCG
>DASXVL010000288.1:0-3989 GCA_036504255.1 Armatimonadota bacterium
TAAATATTCCCCGCTTTGGCGAGCGAAAAGAGATCGGCAGCGTGTTCGGGACTGTCAAAAACATAGGACGTCGTCTGATAGATCGGCACCGCCCGTGAACCGGTCGTCGGGTCAGGCTCCTGCCCACCGTGCAGGGCTAAAGTACCGAAATGATAGGGCTCGCTCATCGCATCTCCTCTCATACTCCTCGGGCGGCAAGGTGTACGCCCAGCAATCTCTCCTATTCTAGCAGATTCACACAAGAATTGCCTCCCCGGACTCTACAAGCCGATGCCGACTCGGAGAGATATTTTGTGACCGATGGTCCTGCTCCGCTGATGAGCCCCCTACGAAATATGCTAACCGTGGGTTCCCGCCAGGGCAAAGACACGGTATACTTGGCAAGCATGCCGGAGAGCTCTTTCTATATCCAGGTGAAGCCGAAATCATCGCGCAACGAGGTGGTACGCACAGCTGACGGTCCCCTCGTCCGCGTGACCGCGCCGCCGGTAGAGGGCGCCGCCAATACCGCGGTGATCAAAACGCTGGCCGCCGCACTCGGCATACCCAAGTCGCGCATTACCATCACCGCCGGCGCGACCGGGCGACTGAAGCGCGTCTCCATCGCCGGTCTGGAACCCACCGTATTGGAGGCCCGCCTGGCGCAACTCCCGCAGTCGCCATAAGACACACTTGGGCCAATCAGCCCCTGACGGTTTTCGCTCTCTATGCCGGACAACACCATAGTACCCGCCATATCGCTCTCGCCGGACCCCACGGACGCCGCGCTGCGCACCCTGCTCGTCAGCGCCTGCGCCTTGCTGGGGCCGCAGACGCCCCTACCCGCGCTCTTTGAAGAGGTCATGCGTGCATGGCGCGGATTGCCCGTGCAGACCAAACGCCTTCAGGGACTGCAGTCGCTCCTTATCGAGGTGCAGCAGGACCACGGCTGGGCGGATCGCCTCACCGACTTGCTGCGCGATACCCAGGAAAAGTGGGAAGTGCGCGTGCTGTCGGCCATCTTGCTCGCGCAGGCAAGGCATCCGCTGGGTCATCCACCCGCGTTATCCGACGACACCACGCACACGCTCTACGCCTTCGCCCGTTTTACCGCGCCTGACGCCACCGACTGGTATCTGCGCGAACTCACGCAGGCATTGGCTTCCATTGATGCGCCTGATCCGCTGCGCCTCCCCACCCCACGCATCCTACTCGCATTTCTCAAGGGTTTGGCCGCCGATGCGCTCCCGGAACGACTCTTCGTGCGCTGCGTCCTCCTGGCCGGGGTGCTGCACCCGCACGTCGCCTCCGGCCGCCCATGGCGTCATCTTCACCGTTTACTGGATTATCTTGGCCTCTCGGAAGACCCGCTGATCCGTCAGGCATACCGCCAACTCGTCGCCGATATCTGGCCGGGCGCAACGGCGCACAACTGGGCGCAATGGTTCTGGATAACGGCGCCGGGTGGCCCGGATATCTTTCCCAGCGCGCTACGCGCCGTCGCCGATGGTGAGGTCACGCTGCCGCGCGTGCATGAATTGCGCTTCGCCCTGTTGCCCGACCCGGCCCAGCTTACCCACCTGTTGACGCAGACACCCCCGGCGGTGATCCTGCTGCTGAGCTGGCTGCGCCCGGAATGCCTGCGCCATAGCGTCTGCCCGCTTCCGGGGGGTGAGGAAGCGTTGCGCTGGTTAGCCAAGAGTAATCACGCGGCGGCCGCGATCGCCTATACCGCGCCACCCTGGTGGCCGGTTTGGTGTCAGCATGGCTTACCGCTGGCCCGCGAAGTCCTCGGCTGGTTGCAGGCGATGGCCTTACCGGATGTCCCCGCGCAAGACCGCCATGACTGGCTGACGCAACATGTGCTTCCCGCTTACCGCGCGCTCTGTGCTAACCTCCTCTGCGTGCAGGCGGCGAGTGGCGAACGCGTCGAGGAGCTGCTCACGCTGGCCCGCGAGCAGGATTTGCCCGCCATCCGCGCGCTCGCGCTTGCGCCGAACCCAACGGATGCGGTGCTGCACGTGCTCCACCAGCTCTACCGCGTGGGGGGACGGCCGGTACAAGCGGCCGCCCACGGTGCGCTGGACCATATCGCGCACCGCCAAGGGCTGCCGGGCGCGGCGGAGCTTGAGCGCCAGCACCTGCTGACGGCGGCCTGGGAACTTGGTCCCCTGGCCGGGGAACGCGTACGCGTCGGCTGGCAAATCGGCGCCTATCGCATGCGCCTCAGCCTACAAGGCGGCAAGGCGCTGTTGGAAACGTTAGGGCCGCATGGGGCCGTCGCCCATGTGCCGGACGCGGTACGGCAGAGCGAGGCCTACCGGCAGGCGCGGGGCGCGCAGCGTGAAGCGCAGCAACAATATCGCACCTTCAAGCAGCACCTGGAGCGCCAGCTCATCGAAGCAAGCCCCATGACGAGTGGAGAATTTCACTACCTGCTCGCCAACCCGATCTTCGCGCACCTGGCCGAACGACTGGTGTGGCAGTTGGGCGACGGCGCAACGCTCTTATGGGCGGGCCCGGACCGTTGGATGACCGCGCAGGGCGAAGCCATTGCCCCATTTTTCCCCGCCGACCGCTCCACGCTCTCGATCACGCTCGCCCACCCCATTACCCTGGCGCGTGCCCGGCAACTCGTGACCTGGCAGACGCGTGCCGCCGACCAGTGCTTGATGCAACCGCTCAAACAACTCTTTCGCGAGATCTACACGGCGGAAGGGGAAGCTGGCGTGGCGAGTGACCGCTTTGCCGGACGCACGCTCGATACGTCACGGGCCTATGCCCTGCTCCGCGCCGCCGGTTTCGCGCCCGGCGCGGGCGTGGCGCGGCGCGAATGGCCGGGCGGCATCACCGCCCATCTCTGCTGGGCCGAAGGCGTCGTCAGTCACGATCTCTTCGGTCCGCAACGTCAATCGTCCGTCACCACAGGGGGAATCTGGTTTACCCACGCCGGGGTGCGCTGCAGCCTGGCGGAAGTGGACCCCATTATTTTCAGCGAAACGCTGCGCGCCGCCGACTTGCTCACCACGCGCGCCGCCGTCGGCGACGCCGACCTCACCTCGCGTGAAACGGTCGCCATGCGCGCCCTGCTGCTGCGCGAGGTGACCCGCAGCTTCAACCTGACCAACATCGCCGTGCGTGAAGAAGGCCGCTACGCGCTGGTGCTCGGCACGCACGCCACCTACCGCGTCAATCTCTCCAGCGGGACCGTACTGCTGGAACCGGAAGGACGCCAGATACTGCTGCCGCAGCGTGACGCGCGGTGGCATCCGGTGGAAGGTGAAGATGCGACGAGCGCCATCCTCGCCATCGTGCTGGAGTTGGCGCAGGATGACCAGATCAACGACCTCACCTTCTTGGCGCAAATCGCGCCGTAGCCACCCCGCGTACATATTCTCTCCTTCGACCGCACGAAAGGTCAGCGCACCGAATTGACCTTTCACGGCAGTTTCCGCTATACTGTGCTCGCTTCGCACACACTGCCCGGTGGCGCAATTGGCAGCGCAGAGGACTTTGAATCCTAAGGTTGGAGGTTCGAACCCTCCCCGGGCAGCCACCAAACTTAGTTTGGATCAGCATCGCGTCATTCCCAGGCGCTAATTCGCCCACGACCGGGCATTCCGCGACACCACCGCTGCGAGGCTCCACTCCCAATCCATATTTCAAAGCCCCATCCCGATATCGTGATGGGGCTTTTTTATGACTGCAAGTGCCTGATCGGTGTCTCACAGGGATGGCGTAGGGGAGATGGGGAGGGAACGCTAGCAGCTCGCGGATAAAGGCGATTGCCGGATCGCTGTGTCGCAAACTCTATACGTATGATAGCGGTCATGAACCTACGGCAGAGCCGGAGGCTTGATGTTGTGTACCGCGCAACGCGGTGTCCTGTTATGTGGCTCTGCGCCTCGTCAGTGATCCCATCCAGGCTGTCCTTTCCGGCCGGGGATAGCCGGGCTAGGGCCCTGTTCCAGACAGTGCCGTTGACACCAGCCCAGCCTGAAGTCCTTAGC
>DASXVL010000289.1:0-2795 GCA_036504255.1 Armatimonadota bacterium
CCGCGTTCAAGACGCCGGCACGTTGATAGTATTGAAAAAACGCGGCCATCGTGTCGTAGACCGCATTGATGCCTTGTGTCACGACGGATTGCTGCGAGGCGGGCAACCGCTTTAATTCCGGGATGAGCCGTATGATAAACACGCTGTCTTCCATGATCGATTGGACCAGTTCCTCGGCTAAGCGGAGTAAATCGTCCTCGAGGGCGCCGGTGGGCGCCGGCAGGCGCAGGCGATGCGCTTCCGACTTTTCTACCAGCGCGGTGGTAATCAACTCATCTTTCGAGGCGAAATGGCGAAACAGCGTAATCTCATTCACCCCGGCGGCCTGGGCAATATTGCGACTTGTCGCGCCGCGATACCCATGCTCGACGAGTTGATCAAGCGCCGCGATCAGCAATCGCTCCCGCGTCGACCCGGCGATTTCTCCTTCGGATACCTGTTTCCGCATGCTCCACCTTTCCGATCCCTGCTGCCGATATGATATTGCTTTCGCGCCCGTTTGTCGAACGCCGCTGCTCCTCCTGCGACCCTGCGGATGCTTCACGCCCTCCTGTGTTCTTGCGCGATCAATTGCTCCATATGGCTTGACAAGCAATATCTGATTCGTTATTGTATGTAAGTACTTGCATACATGTCAATCATTCGCCAAGCCGAGACGCACCTGACCGATCCACGCAACAAGGAGGAACGATGAGCCGCAACACGTTTGAACAGCGCGAAGACGATCTGCCGAGCGGACCGTCCGAGCAACCGAACGCCGAACCGGAGGAGAGCCCTGCACCGGCCCGTCCGGCCTGGGCACGCGCCCTGACGGGGGTGATGCTCGCACTGGTCATTCTCGCCGCCGGCGTGTTGGGCGTGCGCTATTGGCAATATAGTACGACCCACGAAACGACCGACGATGCCACCCTCTCCGCCAATGTGATCCAAATCGCTCCCCAGGCGTTGGGGGTGGTGAAAGCCGTCCATGTGACGGACAACCAGACCGTGCCTGCCGGTCAACTGCTGGTCGAGTTGGACGATGCGACCTATCGCGCCGCCGTGCAACAAGCGGAAGCGAATCTGGAAGCCGCCATCGCTCAGGCCGAGGGGGCGGGTATCAGCGTGTCGCTCGTCGGCGATACCGGCAACGCGCAGATTCAACAAGCCCAGGCCGGCGTCGCGCAAATCGACGGGAGTATCGGGAGTGCGCAGGCCGATGTAGCGCGGACGAATGCCCTGGTGCAACAGGCGACGGATAACTCCCAGAGCGTCAAGGCCAATATCAGCACCGCCGATGCGGGCGTCGTCGCGGCGCAAGCCCAGAAAAAACGCGCCGAGGCCGGTGTCCAGTCCGCCGCCGCGCAAATCGATACCGCCAAAGCGAACATCAAAGTCGCGCAAGCGGCGCTGGAATCCGCGCAAGCGATCTATGGCAAAGCCGCGCGCGATAATGAACGCTACCAGAAGCTCCTCGAGCAGGGGGCCATTGGCGCGCAAATGGCCGACCAGGCCGCCGTGGCCGCGCAAACCGCGCAAGCCCAGGTGCAGACCGCCAGGCAACAGGTGGATGCCAACACCGCCGCGTTGGCGGCGCGGCAAGCCGATTACGCGGCCGCTATCGAGCAAGTCGCCGCGGCCGAGGCGGGTATCGCCCAGGCGAAGGCGCAACTCGCCGCGGCGCAGCAACAATATCAATCGTCGCTGTCCGGGATTACCCAGGCCCAGGCACAAAAACGCGCGACCGAGAACAACGTCACCCAGGCGCAGGCCCGGCGCACGCAGGCGCTCGGACAATTAACGCAAGCCCGCACGGCGCCCAAGCAAGTCGGTATCAGTCAAAGCGGCGTCAAACAGGCGCAAGCCCGCATCAATCAAGCGCGGGCCGCCTTGGAGACCGCGCGCGTGCAACTGTCCTATACGCGGATCTTTGCGCCCGTCGCTGGATGCGTGAGCAAAAAGAGTGTCCAGGAAGGAGTGCTCGTGCAGCCGGGCACGCCGCTGATGGCGCTGGTGCCGCCCCCGCCCGCCAACATCTGGGTGGTGGCAAACTATAAGGAAACGCAACTGACGCGCATGCAACCCGGGCAACGCGCCGTCATTAAAGTCGATAGTTTCCCTGGTCGCCCCTTCACCGCGCGCGTCGACAGCGTTGCGTCCGCCACCGGGGCGACCTTCGCCTTGCTCCCGCCGGATAACGCCACCGGGAACTTCACCAAAGTCGTGCAGCGTATTCCGGTCAAACTGGTGCTGGACCCCGACCAATCCGACCTGGCGCGCTTGCGCGCCGGCATGTCCGTCAGCGTAACGATTGTTACCCGCTAAGGAAGGTGAAGGATGGCTACCAACACGGCGCATCCGCCGCCGGTGGCGGAGTATCTGCGCTACTCACCACTCCTGCGCATCGTGATTGTGGCCGGCGTAATGCTCGCCATGGTGCTGTTCGCGCTGGATTCCACCATCGTCAATGTCGCCATCCCCAGCATGATGGGCAATCTGGGCGCAACGATGGATCAAGTCAGTTGGGTCTCCACCGCCTATATGCTGGCGAATGTCGTCGTGCTGCCGTTGACGGGCTGGTTGGAGGCGTATTTCGGACGGAGGAACTTACTGATCTTTGCGGTGATCTTATTCACGGCGTCGTCCTTGCTGTGCGGTGTGGCGAACTCGCTCGAGTTGCTGGTCTTCTTCCGCGTGTTGCAAGGCATCGGTGGCGCGCCGATCATGGCAACCGGCCTGTCGACATTGATGGAGATCTATCCGCCGCGCAAGACGGGCACCGTCATGGCCGTCGCGGGCATCGGCATCATGGTCGG
>DASXVL010000290.1:0-1727 GCA_036504255.1 Armatimonadota bacterium
GCGGAAACATACCTGGTCACCATCACGAAACAACTGCAGGCACAGGGTGACGAGGTGCTGGTGTTTTGTCCTGCCGGGCGACCGTTCGCCGCGCATTTACTCGATCGGGGCATCACGCCCATCTCCTGGAAGACCTCCGGCAAGTTGAATCCGCGCACGCTGCTTGGGCTCATTAATATTATCAAGACCCAGCACATCGATATTGTGCATACCCATCTGACGACCGGCACTTTTCTGGGCTCCGTCGCCGCCAAGTTCGTCAATATTCCGAGTGTTGCGACCGTGCATGGTTTTTACGGCGCGTACTGGTATCGGTATCCTGACCGGGTCATTGCCGTGTCCGAAGCGGTGAAGCGCCACCTGATAACATCCGGCGTCGAGGAAGAGAAGATTCGAGTCGTTCATAACGGGGTCGAGATCGAACGCTATCACCCGCTTCCGACTTCGGAGGCGAAGCAGGCGTGCGGTTTCGATCAGGGGCTTCGCATCGGTATGTTCGCTCGCTTCTCTCCCGAGAAGGGATTCGATATCGCACTCGAAGCATGGGCATCGCTCCGGCAGGATTTTCCGGGCGCTAAACTCATGCTGGTAGGGGATGGAAAATGCCGGCGGGATATTCTCAATCTGATTGCCCGGCTGCAGCTACAGGATAGCGTGGAACTGACCGGATTTGTCTCCGATCCGCGCGCGTTGATCAGTGCTTGCAATGTCGTGCTCACTCCGTCATTACAAGAAGGGCTCGGGCTGGCGGCGCTGGAGGCCATGGCGTTGGAGCGCCCGGTCATCGCTTCCGATGCCGGCGGACTGCCGGAGGCGGTCATCGGCGGTGAAA
Source organism: Armatimonadota bacterium (assembly GCA_036504255.1). Taxonomy (GTDB): domain Bacteria; phylum Armatimonadota; class Hebobacteria; order CAIYQO01; family CAIYQO01; genus DASXVL01. The sequence goes on from DASXVL010000290.1 coordinate 833, forward strand.
CGGGGCTGGTGGTACCCCGCGGCGATGCCCGCGCGCTGGCTGCCGCTCTGCGCACGCTCCTCACCTCTCCGGCGCAAGTCGAGGAATTCGGGAAGGCCGGCCGCCGGCGGGTCAGCGAGCGCTTTGACGCTTCCCGGCAAGTCCTTCTCCTGCGCGATGTATTGACCGCTATGCCGCAGGGTGAGTACTCCGTCGCCAACTCCTAACCGCAGACCGGTTGTCTGCAGGACCATTGCATCCCGTCATTGAACTGACAATCAATATGCCTCGTCCGCTTGCGATTACACATGTACTCATTTACCGCCAATTCGGCGGCATGGAGCGTTATGTACTGGAGCTCTGCCGCTGGATGAAAGCGCGCGGTCATGCGCCCAGCCTACTTCTCTCCACCGGGTCACCGGTCGCGGATGCTGCCCGCGCGTTGGAGATTCCCGTGCGGTTGGCGCCGATTGCGGGAGATGCCAATCCACTGGCGCCCTGGCATGTCGCTCGCGCCGTGCGGCAATGGGGGGCGGAACTGCTGAATGTGCATGACAACGACTCCGCCGTGCCCTGTTGCCTGGGTGGACGGCTGGCCGGGGTGCCGGTGGTCGCCACCGTGCATGCCTTCCACTCGTCGCGCTGGCCATTTATTGCCGCCGATCACCTGCTGGCGGTCAGCGCAGCGCTGGGCGGGCATCTGCGCGGCCAGGGGTTTCCCGCGGAACGCGTGAGTGTCATCCGTAGCGGGGTGGATGTCGCACATTTCGTACCGAGCGACCAGCGGCAAGCCCGCCGCGATCTCGGTCTGGCCCCGGAGGGGGTGTATTTCGCTTCCACGAGTCGGCTCTCACGCGGGAAAGGGCTGGCGCTGCTGATCGATGCCTTTACCGGCGTGCGGCCCCAGGCGCCGCAC
>DASXVL010000291.1:0-4825 GCA_036504255.1 Armatimonadota bacterium
CAGCACCATGCGACCCCCCTTACGCCGGAGGCGCGGCAGCAAATTCAGCGTGCGTTTACCAACTTGACGACCAAGGCGCGGGAAGCGCAATGCCAGGCCAATCTCCGACAAATCGCGTCGGCCTGCCTCATGTATGCCCAGGCGCATCGCGAGACCTTGCCGATCGCCGACACGATATGGAAAGATGTGCGCGTCCCGCTGCCGCTATTATTTTGCAAGGAAGCGAAGACACTGCCCAACGGCTATGGCTACAACGCCTTGCTGAGTGGGAAAATGTTGCAGGATATCAAAGACCCGTCACACACGCTGCTCTTTGCCGACTGCAAAAGCGCGGATCACCTCATTCATTCCTTCGACGACATCGACCAACACCGCCACGCGAACGGTTTCGTGGCTGTCTTCTGCGACGGCCATGTGGAACACATCGGTACCATCGATCCGGCGCAACTGATGCTTGAGGTGAAATAGGGCAGGGGAGAGCGAACGCCCTCATAGCAGGAGAAGCCGGGCGCTTGTCAAAAGGATAATTGTCAGGTTCGTTGTCGGAAGTCGCCGCGTGCGACTTCCTGAAAAGAAAGGGTCGTCTTATGAAAGCACCATTGCGTGTCGGCGTTATCGGCATGGGAGGTTTCGCTGCGCTCCACCACGATGCCGTGTGGCAACTCGAACAGGAAGGGGCTTGCCGGCTGGTCTGCACGTGCGATCCCGCTCTGGCATCCTTCGCCGCGCGGCAGCAGGCGTTGCAGTTTGACGGGCGCGGCGTGCGCCTTTTCGCGGATTATCAGGAGATGTTGGCGGCGTGCGGCGATGATCTCGACGTGGTGACGATACCCACGCCGGTACCGTTGCATGCGGCGATGCACCAGGCGGTGGTCGAGCGGGGACTGGCCGCCTATTTGGAGAAGCCGCCGACGCTCGATATTGCTGAATTGACACGTATGCTGGCCGTGGAAGACGGGGCGAAATTCCAGACCAACGTGGGATTCAACTATATCATTGAGCCGGACCGCCACGCCCTGAAACTCCGCCTGATGGCGGGGGAGTTCGGGGCCGTGCAGCGGGTGAGCGTGCTCGGGCTTTGGCCGCGCAACGACCGCTATTATGCGCGGGCCGCCTGGCCGGGACGCCTCATGCTCGATGGTCGATTGGTGTTGGACTCCTGCTTCGGCAATGCCATGGCGCACTTCGTGCACAATGGGCTGTTCTGGTGCGGATTGGCGGATGAGTGGGCCTGGAGCGATGTGCGCGAGGTGACGGCGGAACTCTATCGCGCCAATGCCATCGAGGGGACGGATACTGCATTTATCCGCGCGGTGGGGTCGAATGGCCCGGAACTGCTGATTGGCATGTCGCATGCGTGCAATGGACGGCATTATAACTATGAGCGCATCGAATGCGAACAGGCGGTCATCACCTATGGCGACCATGGCGAGCGCTGGGGCGTCACCGTGCACTGGCGTGACGGGCGCAAGGAGCAATGGGAAGCGGGCCGCGCGACCACGTCGGAAAATCTGCTCGGCTATTTCGCCTATGTGCGTGGCGAAGAGCCCCGCCCCGTGACCCGCCTCGTCGATAGTCGCCCCTTTGTCGTCATTAACGACCTGGCCTATATTGCGGCTACGCAGATCACCGCCATTGCCGCGCCTTGGGTCGCGCAGGAAGTGGCGGAAGACGGCAGTGTGCAGACCTTCGTCGCGGATATGGCTGCGGTGACCGAACGCTTTGTCGCCACCGGCGAATTCCCCAGCGTGCAGGGAATCCCCTGGGCCGTGCCTGGTGGCAGCGCGCGACAAGACGACTTGCCGCAACTGAACGCGGTGATTTCGCGGCTGGTCCGCGAGCGCGCTATGTAGCCCGCTGGCTGACCGCAGTGCCACAGAGCAACGCGCCTCCCGACGAACTCGGGAGGCGCGTTTTGTCATCTAATCGACACCTGCCCAGTGCGCGCCTGTTTATTGCGCGGGCAGGAGGCGTTGAATGCGCGCGGCGCACGCCTGCGCCGCCGGGTTCTGCAGCCGTGGTAAGCTGTCGAGGAATTGGCGATAGTACGGCGTGCCACGTAATTCACGCGCGCTGGCGATGGCATCCTGCTCCCGCTGCGCGAGTACCAGTGCCAGCGTATATTCGGCGCGAACCGGGAGAGGGAGTGTGAAATCTAACGTTTGGGCACGTTCATACAGCCGGCAAATCTCCTCGGGAAGATTGGCCGCCGGTCTGAATCCTTTGAAGTAGGTAAGGTATTGGTAGTGCGCCAACGCCACCATTGCCACGGGGGAATTGGGCACCAGTGTTACGGCATTCTTCGCCTGCTCGACGGCCAGGGAGAGTTTGCCTTCCTGGTAGAGGAGGTAGGCGTTCAAGAGCCAGACATCCAGACAATTCGCCTGATCGACCAGCAGTTTATCGGTGAGTTCACGCGCCTTTTTTACGTCCTGCCGCTGGATCAGGTAGCGAATATAGGACATCTGCACTTCGCCATCACGATCCATGAGCTGCAGGGTGCGCTCGGCATACCCGGTGAGCGTGTTGCGGAACTCGTCATTCTCCAGCAGGCTGGGATCGGCAAATGATTTCGTCGAATAGGCGGTATAGAGGAATTTATACTCTTTAAAGGAGGGGAGCGGCGTGAGGGCCAGCCCCAGCGACAGCTTACTAATGGCCTGATCAGCTTTCGTGAGGGCCGCCGCAGGATCTGTTGCCGCGATGCGAGTGGCCTCGTTCTGTTCGATAACGCCAAACCCCATCAGCGTCGCCTGGCAGAGTAGGAGTAGGGAGAGCAGCAGGGCGCCGGACAACACGACGGTACCCAGGAGGGAGATGCGTCGCGCGGCCACGCGGGAGAGTGGCTTGACCAGCACACCGACGCGAGGCGAGGGCGCGTATTCAACCGCGCCGAGTGAAGCCAGCAGCGCGAATGCAATCCAATTTTGCGAAAGGGTCGCAGAGCTATCGAAGGCAAACTGATTGGCCAGCAAGTTCGCGGTAATCGCGCCTAAGAGCGCAATAACGATGGTACGCGAAGCGCCGGTTTCCGTGCCGAGCAATCGGAACCCCGCGCGGTAGATACCGAAGCCAAGCAGCAGGGCGGCACATAAGCCCACAATCCCCATTTCACCGGCGATCAGTAGGATCAGGTTATGCGGCTGGGCGGTGTTCAGGTGCTCATACTTCGTGAGCATCAGGTCACTGGGATGACTGATGAGCGGGCGGTATTGGGGGAAGACATATTCGATGTTGCCCGGGCCGCAGCCCAAGATCGGTTGGTCACGAAAAAGGTTCAGCGCGCCACGCATGTAATACAAGCGCTCTTGCACCGAATTGTCTTGTCGATTCATGATCGACTGGAGACGGCCTTTTAACGGAGAGGCGAGGCTGAACGTGAAGGCTAAGCCGAGCAGCGTCAGCAGGATGAGCGCCGTGGCGAGGAGTTGGCGGCGTGTCTGACGTGATGCCCGCATCCCTAAGGCGGTGAGCACGAATAAGAGAAAGACGGCCGTGCCGGCAAAGGCCAGCCAGGCGCCGCGCGTTTGCGTCAACAGCAGCGCCGGCAGCATCAGCAGTACCGCGAGTGCGGTGACAAGCCGCTGGCGCGGCGGCACCGCAAAGAGGGTCCCAAGGCCGAGCGGGATTATCATGGCCAGATAGGTGCCGGTGTACATGGGGTTACCGAGCGTGCCAATCAGGCGATGGTTGGCAACGGCGGCAAAGGCGGTGTTGAGGCCGAAGCCAAAGGTATAGTCGAGCAAGCCGATGGCGGCGACCGTTCCCCCGACCAGCGTCATAATCCACGCCGCGCGCACCACATCGTCACGTTCCGTCAGGAACTCTTTGATGGCGAAATAGAGGATGACGCAGAGCCCGACGAGTTGCATCGTCTCATCGGACACCCAGAGCGGGTTGAAGAGAGAGACGCGGGGATAGTATCCGAGTAGCCCGGTGAGGAGGACGGCGGCGAAGAAGAGCACGACCGGAAGGTCGAGCGGATGCTTACGCCAGAGCAGGCGTCCGCGCAACGCCCACGCCTTCAGCAGCAAGGCCAGCAAGACACCGGCAAGCAGAAAGAGCACGATCCGACGCGGGGTTTCCATGGAATTCGCGACGTAGTCGGACACCGGCAACACGATCAGCGGCGTTACCAGCAGGACGCCGAAGATGAGCTTGCGTGCGAGTTGCCGAATGCGCGTCGGCATGGGCGGGAAGCCATCTCCCGTCGCGGGCTGTTTACAGGGTGGTGTTTGAGCGATCATAGCATTGTACTTTCACGTCCACGCAGCATTTCCTTTTGGCGCGCGAGGGGATGATGTCATTTATTCACGGGTATCCGCGCCGTATCGCTGTTGTTGACAGCAGAAAACGGTTGTGTCTCTTGTTTTGGCCGCGGCTTCGCCAAATGGAGCACCATCTGTATGGTGCCGAGCAGAATCTGGCAATCAAGCGGCAGGGACAGGTACTTGATGTAGTACAAATCGTGTTGCACTTTTTTCGTCACGTCGTCGACGGTCGTATCGCCGCCCTGGTGCGTCTGCGCCCATCCGGTAATACCGGGGGTCGCCAGCAGGCGCGCCGAGTAAAAGGGAATACACTCGTCCAAATGGCGCGCGATTTCCGGGCGTTCGGGGCGCGGACCGATGAGGCTCATCTCACCACGCAGGATATTCCAGAATTGTGGGAGTTCGTCGATGCCCATAATGCGCAGGATGTGCCCAAGCGGCGTCACGCGGGGGTCGCGCGCGCCCGCCCATTGTGGGGCGCAATGCTCGGCGTCGGCAACCATGGTGCGTAGTTTGAACATCAGGAACGGCACACCGTAGCGCCCCAGACGTTC
>DASXVL010000292.1:0-9908 GCA_036504255.1 Armatimonadota bacterium
CGGTTGGGTTGTGGCAGGCGTTGTTCTTTATTCTCTTGTGTGCGGTGGTATTTCCGGCCGGGGCGTATATCACACGTTTCCTTCCGGTGAATTTTGATCCATTTGATTGGGCGGTCGGGGGAATCTTTGGTGGAGTGACCAGCCTGCTCATCGTGCACTTTCTCCTCGGGTTTTTGCTCGTCGCGTCGAGTGGGTTTCCCATGCGCTCGGCGTTAGAGAAATCATTCCTCGTGCGACAAGTCGTCTACTTAGATGGGGCGAATGAGCTGTCAACCTATCTGTTAAATCTGGGGTCGGATAAGCCGATACATGCACCCGATTGAGCCCAATCTGGGAATACCTTGCGCGAAGCTCGCCATGCCGACATGGCGAGCTTTTTTTGGGGATAGCGTCGTGCCAATGCGATAAACAAGAGTGAAATAGGCAAATAAGCTATCCGTGAGATCTTGACGAAAAGTAAAAAATAGGGTAATTATTGCTTAGAGTAATAAAAACCGTTCCCGCTTGACGGTCAGGCGAGAGAAGGGACTCGATTATGGCACCATCAATTTACCTCGATCACGCAGCAACCACTCCTGTCGCACCGGAGGTGCTGGAGGCCATGCTGCCGTATTTTCAAGAGTTCTGGGGCAATCCATCCAGTATTCACCGCTATGGACGCCAGGCGTCAGAGGGCGTTGACCGCGCACGCGAGAGCGTTGCGCAGTTATTGCACTGTTCGCCGAAAGAGGTGTATTTCACCAGTGGCGGCACGGAAGCGGACAACCTGGCAATTTTTGGAACCGCCATGGCGCGCGAGGACAAAGGGAAACACATTATCACCAGCGCCATCGAGCACCATGCCGTCTCGCACACGTGCGAAGCGTTGCAGAAACGCGGCTGGGAGATCACTTATCTCCCCGTCGATGCGACGGGACGGGTGGACCCGGAGGCGGTACGTGCGGCGATTCGTCCTGATACCGTGCTGGTGACCATCATGCACGCGAATAACGAGGTGGGCACCGTACAGCCCATCGCCGAAATTGGCGCCATCTGCCGTGAGGCGAAAGTCTGGTTTCATACCGATGCCGTGCAGAGCGTCGGCCACATTCCGACGCATGTCGACGCGCTGAATGTCGATATGCTGTCCCTGTCCGGCCACAAGCTCTACGGGCCGAAAGGGGTGGGGGTGCTCTACATCCGGCGCGGCGTGCGCATCAAACCGCAGGTCTTCGGCGGCGGCCACGAGCGCGGCATGCGTTCCGGCACGGAGAACGTACCGGGCATCGTCGGCTTGGGACGAGCCGCGGAACTCGCCATGGCGGAAATGGTGAGCGAGGCGATGCGCCAGTCACGCCTGCGCGACAAATTGCTCGACGGATTGACCGCGCGTATTCCCGACTGCTTTGTCACCGGTAATCGTGAGCATCGCCTGCCGAACAATGCCAGCATCATTTCGAAATATGTCGAAGGCGAAGCGCAGTTGCTGCGCCTGGATGGGGTGGGCATCGCCGCGTCGAGCGGCTCCGCCTGTACCTCCGGCTCGCTCGACCCGTCGCACGTATTGCTCGCCATGGGCATTCCGGTCGAATTCGCCCACGGTTCGCTCCGCTTTTCGCTGGGGCATGGCACCACCGAGGCGGAGATCGACTATGTGTTGGAGCAATTACCGCCGATCATCGAAACGCTGCGGGCCATGTCGCCATTCGGTCCCAATTCCGCCTGCCTCTGCGAAAGCGGGAGCTGCGGGCAATAAGTACAGAAAGTTAAGGGGCGGTCTTGCGACCGCCCCTTAACTTTCTGGCGTCATGGTGCTTTCCGCATCCGGCATCTGCTGTGGAATCATATTGGGGATGTCATCTTCAATGGGGTAGCGGCGGCCGCACACCGTGCATTCCAGGGCATCCGGCACATCACGCAGTGGGGCGTGCTCGACCGGACAGACCAACATTGCTCGTAGAACGGGATTAATCATGCGCTTCTCCTCGCTATGATCATTGATTCGACGCTCCCCGCGCGCGACCTGCCAAAAGGACATCCCTGTGCAGGTGGCTAATTAACACAAAGGCCCCGTTGGCGCGCTGACTAATTTTGATCCGTAAAGTTGAGTTGATGTCTGTAGATTACGCGATTTTTGATGCCCTGAATGGATTGGCCGGCCGTATGGCCTGGCTTGATGGCTTGGGGCGTGTGTTCACCGTCTATGGGACCCTGGCGATCATTCTCCTTGCGCTCGGCGCTTTCTGGTGGCCTGGCTGGCTGACCAACGCGCGTCGGCGCTACCTGGGCGCGCTACTCATTAGCGCGGGGGCCTGCGCGTTAATGATGGTGTTGGAACAAATCATCACCACACAGCTGCTGCATCATGAGTTCCGTGCCCGACCCGCGAACGCGCGTTGGGTTACGCTGCTCATCACCGAGGACAGCCACCTCTCCTTCCCGGCCTGGCCGGTGACCCTTGCGTTTGCTCTAGCGGTGCCGGCCGTACGTTTCCGCCGCGCGTGCGGGTGGCTCATGTGCGTTATGGGGGTGCTGCTGACCCTGGCGATGGTATTCGTGGGTATCAATTACCCGCTGGATGTGCTGACCGGGGTACTGCTGGGCGTGGTGATCGGTCTGACTGCGCTGGCGCTTGTGCGGACGCCGTTTGGCCAACCCGCGCACGCCTGGCGTACGGTGCTGGGTCTCTGGCTGCTTTTCGCGGTTTGGGGTGGCTTGCTGGCGGTCACCATTCAGCCCGTGCATGTCGAGAGCGGGGATACGGCATCTGCAGGCCCGGCGTCATCCGTCATGGTCGTGCCGCCTGCGGCCCTACTTTCCGCCGTACGCGCCCTTGAGCCGCGCGCGACCGTCGCTATCCAGGCGGCGACCAACGGGCATTTGACCGCCGCCGTCGTACAAGTGACGTTGCCAGAGCCAACGTCCGATTTACCTGCGGTTGAAGGCCTTGCGCGTCGTGCGGTGAATGTAACCTTCGCCCACTGGAAACCCGTGCGTCTGCTGACAATCGAGATTACGGCTGCGCATCACCGTGGAACGCGTCTGCAACTGGGTACACTGTATACGGCCACGATTGCGCGCGAGCAGTGGCCCGCGGCAGGCTTCAGCGCCGCGCAGGCGCTGCCCGGCAAAAAATATTTCCAGCCGCAGTTTTATCACGTTGCTGGGCAACGGCGATGACAGGCTACGGGCATTCGTGAACTTTGGTATAATAATCGCTCGGGGTGATACCACCCTGGGATTTGAGTGGACATATGCCGATTGTTGTAGGAATTAGCCTCCGCACTGCGGGGAAGATATATCATTTTGATCCGGGTACGGAGGAATACCGCCGCGGGGAACGCGTGCTGGTGGAAACCGCGCGTGGGCCCGAACTCGGCACCGTCAAGGTTCCGGCATGCGAGGTGGACGTGGAGCAGATTATTGCTCCGCTGAAGCCCGTGGTGCGGCGAGCGACGGCTGCCGACATCAGCCGCGAACAATTGAACCGCGAGCGGGAAGACCGTGCGGTGACGGTGTGCAAACGGCTGGTGGAAAAATTAAACCTGCAGATGCACTTGATCGACGCCCAGTTCACCCTGGATGGCGCGCATGTGCTGATCCATTTCCTCTCCGAAAGCCGCGTCGATTTTCGCGAACTGGTGCGTGAACTGGCCCGTGAGTTGCGCGCGCGCATCGAACTGCGTCAGGTCGGGGTGCGCGATAAGGCCAAGTTTTTGGGCGGGTACGGCATCTGTGGACGCAAAATGTGTTGCTCCAGCTTCCTGACGGATTTTGCGCCGGTGGCCATCAGCATGGCAAAAGACCAGGGCCTCGCGCTGAATCCGCAGAAGATCTCCGGTAACTGCGGGCGCCTCATGTGCTGCCTGGCGTTTGAGTGCGACCAATACCGTACCGAACGCGCCGACCTGCCGCGTGTGAATGCCATGATTCAGACGCCGGAAGGGCTGGGGAAGGTGATCAAGCTCAACGTAATGACACGGCAGATCGAGGTCATGATTCCGAACACGCCCGCGCCCATCTGGTTTTCCGCTGATATGCTGGCAGGCAAGGCGCCCGCCGAGGTCGCTACCCCTTGTTGCGCGGGCGCAGGCCATGCCGCGTCCGGTGGCTGCGGACGGTGTCACGAACAGACTGACGACGTGGACACGTTCGGCATGCCGGAAATGCACGAGACGGTGTCGAAACCCGACCGTTTTGCCTATGCGTCAGTCGCAGCGCCAACACCTGAACCTGCGCTTACCGGAAACGCTGCAGGCCCTGCCAAGCCGCGCCGTCGCCGGAAAAAGCCGCTCGATCACGGCCGCCCGGCCGGAAACGAACCCGCGCGCGCGGTGCAAGCCGACTCCACTGTGGTCGCCGCAGAGAAGCCCAAGCGCCCGCGTCGCCGCAAGCCGCGTCCGGCAGGGACTGCTGCGGCGGGTGAGCAAACCGCTGCCCCCATGGTTGCGGTGAAGCCCGCTGCCACCGGCACGGAAACGTCTGCCGCGCCGTCAGGGCGCTACCGGCCGCGCCGCCGGCGTCGGCCGTCGGCAAACGGCGGACAGGCCACGTAGAGCGAAACATCTTTCTCAACCAGACAACGGCCGCTGGACGAATGATCGCCAGCGGCCGTTGTCTGCGTTGGTGTAGGGGTTACGCCCAGTATGCTTCGCCGGGTTGTTCGTTGATGATGCAGTCCTGCAGGAAATGCACGGCCTTTTTGAAGCCTTCATCGGTGCTCATCAGGCTGTCTTCATGTTCGATGGACAACGCGCCGTCATAGCCGATTTTGCGCAGCGTGCTGATGATATCTTTCCAGGTATCGGTGCCGTGGCCGTAACCGACGGTGCGGAAAATCCACGAACGCTGCAGTTCATCGGTATAGCTCTTGGTATCAAGCACGCCGGTGGTCTTGGTATTGATCTCATCGATCTTGCAATCCTTGGCATGGAAATGGAAGATCGCATCGTGTTTGCCGAGTTCGCGGAGGGAGTACACGGGATCGATGCCTTGCCAGAAGAGGTGGCTCGGGTCAAAGTTCACCCCGATTTGCTCGCCGCAGGCTTCGCGAATACGCAACGCGGTCTGCGTGTTGTACACCAGAAAGCCGGGGTGCATTTCAAAGGCCACGCGCACATTTTTCGCCTTCAGCGTCGCATTCTTCGCCTGCCAATACGGAATGGCGACTTCGTTCCACTGGTAGTTTAAGATATCCCCGAAATCGTTGGGCCAGGGGCAGGTCACCCAGTTGGGATATTTGGCGCCCGCGAAGTCGCCAGGGCAGCCGGAGAAGTTGACCACGGTGTCGATACCCAGCATGCTGGCGAGTTCCACGGTTTGATCGAAGATATCACCATGCTCTTTGGCGACTGCCGCGTTCGGGTGCAGCGGGTTGCCATGGCAGGAGAGGGCGGAAATGGTCAATCCGCGCCCGGTGATCGTCTTCATCCAGGCTTGCGCTTTGCTCTTGTCCGCGACGAGTTCGGCGAGCGGGCAATGGGCGTTACCGGGATACGCGCCGGTGCCGATTTCGATGGCTTCGCAACCGGCGTCAACAATGTAATCCAGCGCTTTTTCCAGCGGCATCTGGCTGAAGAGCACGGCAAATACACCAATTTTCATGTAAGCCTCCCTTGAAGGTCTTTCGTACGATGACAGCAGCAGTACCGACACCCACCGCACGCGGTGATGTGGCTTTGCTCTCTCTGCTTTACATTACGAGGTGACGACGGGTACTCCTGCTAGCTCGGCAAGAAATTCGTCGTGTTGAGGCTAAATTGCTTCCTGGCAATAGCGATCATCCCCGTTGGCAAGTTTATACTCGGCCGATGTGGGGACGATTTTGAGGATAACCAGGTTCGGATCGTCCGGGCTGTCATACCAGCGCCCGATATCCGCAAGTTGGATGTCCCAGAGTCGGTGACGTTCGGCAGTATCGGTGCTCCATTGCAGCACGCCGCGCAGGCGGGCATGGTCGAAGCGACCGTTCATAAACAACACTTCCACGCGCTGTCCGTCAGGCACTTCGGCATATTTGCTCGACCGTTTCGAGGTGGCTGCCCAGAGCTCGCCGTCCACCAGCGAGAATTCCATGGGGCGCAGGCGTGGTTCGCCCGCCTCGACGGTCGCGAGAACCCCGATGCCGTGTGCCTGTACCATGATATGTTGCCACTGTGGTGTCATCGCCGCTAATCTACCCTCTTCATGCCAACGGCTGTGCTATGCATGTGCGATCATGGCCCCTACCTGGTGGTCGAACACGCACATGACACGACGCCCAAGCCGAAAGAGCTCTCTACCGGCTTGGGCGTTGCCAATTTACGCAGTGATTTACGCGCGTGGAGTGATTTTGATTTCCGGCACGTCAATCCACTTTCGCGTTTCTGCCGATTCGCTCATGGCGTCAAGCACGGCATTGACCTTCGCGCCATCAATGAAGTCCGGATGGACCGGCGTATCATGCGCGACGGCGTTGAGGAAGTTGTACACCTGATGCGTGAAGGTGTGTTCGTAGCCGAGCACATGTCCCGGTGGCCACCAGGCTTGCAGGTAGGGATGAATGCTCTCGGTAGCGAGAATAGTGCGGAATCCCTGCACATGCGGCGGATCTTCGCGGTTGAAGTACTCCACTTCGTTCATGCGCTCGAAGTTGAAACGTATGCTCCCCTTGTCGCCGTTGATTTCAAAACCCATGCCGTTTTTATGCCCGGCGGCAAAGCGCGTTGCCTCAAAGGTGCCGATGGCGCCATTCGTGAAGCGCGCCAGCGAGATGACGGCGTCATCGACCGTGACCTCTCCCATACCCTCACCCGCCGCGGCGGAGAGACCACCGGTGGTCTGTGCCTGCTTCGGGCGTTCTTTGACGAAGGTTTCCATCGCCGACGACACCTCGGCAATATCGCCGACCAGCCAAGTGGCCAGATCGATGATATGCGCGTTCAGGTCGCCATGCGAACCGGACCCGGCGACGGATTTATCAAGCCGCCATACCAGCGGGAAGCTCGGATCGATGATCCAATCCTGCAAGTATTCGCCACGCCAGTGGAAGATGCGTCCGATGCGTCCTTCCTGGATGAGCTGTTTGGCCAGCGCAATGGCGGGCACGGTGCGATAATTAAAGTTGACCAGGTGCTTCACCCCGGCGTTGACGGCGGCCTGCGCCATGCGCGTGGCGTCCGTCACGTTCATGGCCAACGGCTTTTCGCAGATGACGTGTTTGCCGGCCTGCAGCGCGGCCAGGGCAATTTCCATGTGCATGTCATTGGCGGTGCAGATATCGACGATGTCGATATCCTCACGCTGGACGGCTGTGTGCCAGTCGGTCTCCGTGCTTTGCCAACCGAATTCAGCGGCCGCCGCGTTCAGCGCGTCAGGCGTGCGCCCGACCAGCAGCTTCATTACGGGTTCTGCATCAGGATTCATGACACGTGCAACTTGGCGGAACGCATTACTATGCGCCTTGCCCATGAATTTATAACCAATCATTGCCACATTGAGTTGGGGTTTTCCCATGCTTGGCACCTCCGGAATCGTTGTGTCGATTGATCCATAATTTCCGTATGTTTGCCAGATTATCCTTCCGCTCGCTGTACAAGATCAAGCAAGTAGTAGACTGCAGTGAGGAGAAATGCGCTGTTTTGACTGCTGGCGGTGCGGGAAGCGTCCATTGACGTTTTTACCGCGTTGTGGCGGCATGTGGCTAAAGACCCGGTAAAAATATATCCGGGTGGGGCACGCTGTTCTCACAACCATAGGGGAGGACAGTGCAATGGCGGAACCAGCGCGAAAGCATCGCGAGGATGATATTATCCCGGAGGACGCCGTATTGGGACCGGGCACCTTTCAGAATGTCGACACCGGGCGCATTGTCCACAAGGACCATACCGGGCCGATACCGCCCAGCGGGCAAAGCAAACGCTATGTAAAATTGAGCGATGACCCCACATTTGGCCTCAGCGAGGAGGAAGCCCGCGCGCATCGAGCGGCCTCAGGGCATCGGGGAACCAGTCATGAGCACCCCGCCACCTCGCGTATGGTGCACACTGGCGAGATTGCGGCAGCGGGTACCTATAAGTGCACGAACTGCGGCAATGAGATCACCTTCAAAGATGAGGGGCATGTCCCGCCCTGTTCCGCGTGCACGCATACGGAATGGCGTCGCGAATAGTGGGCAGGCGCTTAGTGTGCCGGCAGCGAGGTCAACTGCCGGGCGAGTTGCGCCGTCAACTGCTGGAGCAACTGTGGGTCGGCGCCGATCTTCTTGGCGCGCGTCAGCCGATCCTGCGCGAGTGTGTGGTCATGGCGCTCCAGCGCGGTCTTCGCTTCCGCCAGGTAGCCCGACGCCATCATCTTGGTGATATCGTGCAAGGTGGCGATACCGGCATCGACGCCCTCGACGCGTATGCCCTGATGTATATCGCCATTGGTGAGCGAATATTTCGTGAGGTAGGGTTTTGCATCCATGAGCAAGACCGGAAGCACGTCCGGCGTTGCGACGGGCCGTTGCGCGAGCATGGGCAATAAGGGCCATGCCTGATAGAGGCCCAACGTATCATCGGTGCGCGCGGAAAGCACATAGACCGGGTTCAAGTAGGCCCAGCTCGCCAGGCTGGCTAAGAAGACAATCACGCTGATGGCACAGAGCCAGAGCACTTGCCAGGATGTCAGGTGCGGATGCACATGGCGGTGTGTCTTGCGGGTGGGTACTAACGCACGCGGGCATTGGTAGCTGACGACCACGGCGGTAATATTATCCGGCCCACCGGCAGTTAGCGCTGCTTGAATCAGCATATTCGCTTTGTCTTGCGCCGTGGCGTCCGTCTGCAAAATGGCGCGCAACTGATCGGCGTCAACAGCGCCGCTCAGGCCATCCGTGCACAGCAGGATGAGATCACCGGGCTCCAGCGCCTGGCTGGCAATCTCCGGCGACACGCGGCTATCCCCGCCAACCACGCGGGTGATTTGGTGGCGTAAGGGGTGGATGGCCGCTTCATCCTGGGTGATCTCACCGCGGTCGACCATGGATTGTACGAGCGAATGGTCGCGGGTGAGTTGCGTAAATGAACTGCCGCGCAACAGGTACAGCCGACTATCGCCAATGTGCGCGAAATAGAGCCGGTCGCCGCAAATGGTCGCCAGTACGAGCGTGGTACCCATGCGGTTGTGCGCGTCTTGCGCTTCGGCGCGCGACACGATGGCGGTATTCGCGGTTTGCACGGCATCATGCAGATCGTTGGCTAATTCCGTGGGGGGAGACTGCGATAACTTTGGCGCGTACTCGTCGACAACTTGCAGGGCAAGCCGGCTGGCCACTTCTCCATGCTCATGCCCGCCCATCCCATCGGCGACCGCGAACACGGCTAATTCGCGCGAGGCGAAATACCCGTCTTCGTTACCGGAGCGCACATAGCCGGGATGTGTGGCTGCGCCGAGATCCATTACCGCTCCTTCTGCGTCGGCAGCGTGAGCGCGGCGCGTTGCGCGCGCCACGTGCGAATTAACTCTACCAGAACCTCGACCACTTGATCAACTGTCCGTCCATCCGTATCAACGAGAATCGCATCATCGGCCGCGCGTAATGGGGATGCCTCCCGTTCGGCGTCGCGCCGATCGCGCGTCTCTACCTCGTCAAGCACCGTCTGATACGCGATGGACTCACCGCGCGCCTGCAGTTCGTCGCAACGCCGCCGAGCCCGTTCCGCGGCGGAAGCGGTCAGGAAGATCTTGAGGTCGGCGTTGGGGAAAACGACCGTCTGAATGTCGCGTCCCTCCATAATCACGCCGCCTTGCCGCCCGTACTCTTGCTGCTTGGCGACAAGCTGCGCGCGCAGGGCGGGAATGGTTGCCACGCTGGACGCCAATTCCCCGATTGCCGGTTCGCGCAACGCTGTAGTGACATCCTCGCCATCCACCAGGGTATGCACCACGCCATCCGCGTCGGTATGAAA
>DASXVL010000293.1:0-7466 GCA_036504255.1 Armatimonadota bacterium
TTACCGTGTGACGTGGGAAGCGCGCAATGCGATGTACGGCCGCGCCGTGGCGCAGGGCGAGTGGGCGCTGCCCGGCTATACGGCGGATGCGGCGGCGCGCTTCCAGCGGCTTGACATGCCGATCACGGCGCAGGGGCAATATTGGGTGACGCTGAAGGTGCGCAATACACGTCAGAGCAGCTTCACCGCGCCGACGACCAAGGACATGGTCATCAAAGTCGTGCGCGGCGACGAGGCGCAAATGCCGGTATTGAGCGCGGACATCCGCCCGCAGAGCTCCCTGCTGGTGCTGAATCCGCAACGCACGCAGAACATCTACGCGCCCGGCGAGCTGCAGCAAGCCCTCATCCGCGTCTGGCGTCCGCTCAATCAGGACACGAACGATTTCCAACTCAAGACCGCGCAAGAGGCCTATCCGTCCGGAGCGCTGGGCAGCGAGGTGACCACGTCCGTGCATTTCGCGGCGGGCGACCAATACGTCGATGTCCCCGTACAGTTGGCGCTGCAGGATGGCCGTCCGCTGGTGACGCTCACGGCGAAGCTGATGGCAGGCAACCAGACGCTGGATAGTCTGACGCAGCGACTCGGCCAACGGGAGTTGGTCAAGGTCGAACCCTGGACGAACCGGGATAAGGTGCTGCGCTATGCGGATATCTTTGAGAACGGCAACCATCTACTCTGCTGTGCGGAGTGGGATGCCCGTTACCTGACGTCAACGGACATGGCGAAATTCGCCGAGTGGGTGGAAGACGTCAAGCGGCAGAACGTGAATACCATCGAACTCTTCCCCTCCTGGCGCGAGGTCGAGCCGATGCCCGGCGTCTTCTATTGGGATCAACTCGACGCGCGCCTGCAGGTCATTGCCCAGCACGGCATGCGTGTCATGATCAATCTGGACAGCACCTATCCGCCCGCCTGGGTGGTGGAAGAGTCGCAGGCCGACGAAGAAGGCATGGTCAACGGCCTCTGGGGTGGCGGCAGCAACAATGTGCTGAAGAGCCCGTCCTCCCGCACTCTGTATCAGGCGTACGGCGAATACCTCACCCACATGGCGCTGCGCTATCGCAACAACCCCGCGCTGGTGGCTTACAGTTCGCTCTCCATCTTCTTTGACCACGTGTGGGCCGACCACCCGTGGCTCGGACAGTATGTCGATTATTCCGAGGCGGCGCGTGCCGGGTTCCGCAGCTACCTGCGCGACGTGCGCGGCTTCTCGCTCGCGAATCTGGCGGCGCGCTGGCATACCAAGCTGGCCTCCTGGAATGACGTGGAGCTGCCGCGTACCGACCTCTTCCTGGGGCTCGCTACCATCGACCGCCCCGATCCGCGTCCGGAATGGCGCGACTTCCTGGATTTCCGCCAGTGGAGCGAGGAAAGCTATTTCACGCAACTGCTCGCGGGCACAGTGCGCCAGTACGACGACCTGCGCCCCATCGGCACGCACGGCCCGCATGCTGACATCAGTTGGTACCGTGCCAACAACATGTTCGTCTGCGCTGGAAGCAGTGAAGGCTCGCTCGATATGTTCCGCAAGGCGCGCTTCCCGCTCCCCACGCGCAGCGAGAGCATCCTCATGTCCTTCTACACGCCGTACTACACGGCGATGTCGATGACCAACCTGCTGGCAGCGAATAACTTCAACGTGCAGGACTTCTGGATGCCTTGGTGGCGCTGGGAGAACAGCGGCGACGAGCGGCGCAAGACCGGCACGCAGGCGCTAGCGGGCTGGCAGGCGCTGGTGCAGGGCGACCTGGGCAAAGCGACCCCCGTACACGCGGCGGCGGGCGCTAAGCCGATACTGGGCCTGCTCGATACGCGCGCCAGCATCCTCTATGGCGTACGCTCCTTTCACTGGTTCCGCCTGGATGACTACAAAATGCTGGCTGACCGGGCCTGCCTCATGCCGCACCAGTTGCTGCAAGAGGATGCCACGGCGGACGATCTGGCCGCGCTGCCCTGCGTGGTCGTCGACCCCACCGCGCGCATCATGCCGCAGGCGATGATGGACCGGCTGGTGACCTATGTGAAGAACGGCGGCAAGCTGGTGTTGCCCCCGACGGGCGGCAGCTTTACCGAAGACCCGGCGGACGGCGTGCAGGTGCTGCGTCGCAAACTCGGGCTGCCCATGCCGACCGCCAAATGGACCATGGCGGCGGAATACCGGCAGCCGGGCAAGTATAACCCGCACTATCCCGCCGGCGTGACCGGCAAGGGCACGCCCGGCCAGCAATCATTGGGCGAGCCCAACCAGACGGCGACGGCGAAAACGCTGGGGACGATCTTCCCCGCCGGACAACAGCTCGTCTTCCGCCTGGGCCCCTATACCATGTACAACCGCGACACCTGGGGCGACTGGTCGCACATGCTGCCCTACTTCATCTATGGGCGCTACCAGGAGAAGGCGGTCAGCGGCACGCCAATCGCGACCTGGAACGACGGCGGTCCTGCTGCCACCCTGCACACAGTCGGCAAAGGCCAGGTCATTGTGCTCTGGGGCACGCCGGACTGGTACAACTGGCGCGAGGCGCTCAGCGCCATCGCCGCCTGGGCGTCGCCCACGGCCACCACGGCGCTCTCCGCCGCGCCGCAGCCGTATGCCGTGACGCCGGACACCGCCAAGGGCTTCCTGTTGGTGAAGGATGACATCCGCTGGGCGGTACTCCGCAATGAAGCGCAAGGCTGGACTGGCATCTACAACGCCAGCGTCGACGAGCAGGCGAAAGCGACGCGCTCACGCCAGACGATCACCCTGCGTGACCTGTCCGCCGCGAAATACCGCGTGCGGGATATCACCCCCTTGTTAACACAGGGGTATGACCAGGTACTGACGCGCGAACAACTCGCGCAGCAGGGCATCAGCGCCGATCTCATCCCCAGCGAGACGCGCATCTTCCGCCTCGACCCGCTACCGTAGACACACTTGGTAGCACACCCGCCCTCCGCAGTGCGGAGGGCGGGTGTTTTTACATCTGCCCACTGAAACCTCAAGGCAAGCAGTTGACAAAGGCAGGGGCATATTGTACATTTTGGAAACGGTTCCAATAGCGCGTGCGCCCCACTAAGGCCGGCTATTGCTGACAGCCAGGGAAATAAGGAGAAGTAGATGCTCACAGTAAATAGCTGCCGGTTGGTCCCGCAGGGGGAACGCCTGGTGTGTGCCGGTCCAGGATGGGCGGACGAAGTTGCCCTCGCGACGGTCGCCAACTGCCAACTCTATAACACCCTCGAAGCGCGGGTCGAGTGGCACCCGGTCACGGTGGACTGGCAAGCGGCCGTTACCACTGACCAGGGCTGGAGTATACCCTGCCGTGTCGATGTGCCGTTCGTGCGGACCGTCATTTCCTTCACGCTGCAGGGCGCCTACCGTCCGGAACTCTCGGCGGTCGATCTGTCCATCCCCGATGACACGCTGATCGAGCACGACCTGTCCTTCGCCCGCGTGATGCGCATCGACCTGCTGCCGGGGTTCGCGGCGGCAAGCGCGGGGGAAGAGGGATATCTGCTCCTTCCCTGCTTTTCCGGCGCCCTGCATCGCTTCACCCATACGGTCAGTCGCGAAGAGCGCATCACCCTCTACGCGCTGCAAGAGCAGTGGGCCATGCGCAGTAATTTCAACTGCATCGGCATGCAGCGCGAAACCCTCTCCTGGTGCGCCATCGTCACCGCGGGTGATTGCGACGCGGAGGCTGTCGTACGCTCGCACTACGAAGAGGCGGCCACCTACAGTGCCCATTTCGGACTGGTGTATCGCTGGGAACCCACGGACACACGGCTTCCCGGCACGCGTGCCGTCCGCTACTCTCTGCTCGACCCCGCGGAAGGTGGCTGGGCAGCCTTTGCACGCCAGTACCGCCGTTTCCTGCGTGAAGAGCGCGGCGTACGCACGTGGCAACAAAAGTATGACGGCCATGCCAAAGTCTCCGCGTTTGCCCACGGCTTCCTGCTGAAAATATTTCAGGGCTGCAAGCGGTCGGATTTTGCCGGGCATGGCGCCTACCAATCCGCGACGTCGTTCGCCGAGGCACGCGAAATTCTGACACAGATGCAGGCCGAGGGTATCACCCGTATCACCGTCCAGATGGTGGGGTGGAACGACGAAGGTCATGACGGACACTATCCCACACGGTTCCCGGTGAATCCGATTGAAGGTGGCGAAGCGGAATTCCGCGAACTCATCGCCTGGGGCCAGGCACAGGGGATCATTGTCTCCGTGCATGACAACGCGCTCGACAGTTATCCCAACGCGGCGGACTTTAGCCATGATGACGGGATCATTCTGCGCGACGGCTCCCTCTGGCGCAACGTGCCCTGGTGCGGCGGGTTCAACTGGCGCATGTGCCCCCTGCGCAGCATCCGGCATGTCAAACGGGATTATCCACGCGTGAAAGCGCTTGGCGTTGACGGCCACTACTACATCGACGCGCTCGCCGCGTTCAATACCTGCCACTCCCCTGAACATCCCGCGAATCGCGCGCAATACCTGGCCGGGGTCCATGACATCATCGACTACACGCGGCAACTATTCGGCACGGTGTCACTTGAGGTGCCGTTCGCCCCGTACTTCGATGTCATGGATGGCGTGTATATCGACGAGGCGGTGGCCGGCATGGAGAAATTCACTGAATTCGGCCCACGCTTCGTCGATGACGTGGTACCCTTCCTGCCGATCGCGCTGCACAATAGCGTGCGCTATCATCGCGGCAGCGATGCGCACGCCGGGCGCATCGGCGCGCTGCGTTCACTCGCCTGGGGCGCCATGCCCTTCATCGAGGTGTCCGCGCGCCCGGTCAACGACGCGCACCCCATGCCGACCTACGCGCAACTCGCCGAGTTTGCGCGTGCGGGGTATGCACTGTGCTGCGTGGAATACGCCGACCTGATTGACGAGGATTTGGACGACGTCACGCAGCTCGCGACGGACGTCTTCATCACACGCTATGCCAACGGCACACGCTTGTTGATCAATGCCAGGAAAGAAGCGGTCATCATCGAGGATATTACCGTGCCGCCGTGCAGCGTAGTCCGGCAATAATTAATCATGGGGATGACCTCGTGCGTAGATGCACAAGGCAAATAACAGCCTGGATGTGTTTGCGTACGAGGCGCATAGCCAAGTAACATGACGAAGTCTGGCCCGTTCAAGTAGTCAGGCCCGAGTTGATGCCCCGCAGGCACTGCTCGGGCCTTTCGCGTTGAGACGTTAGCGGGCGCGCGCCGGCGCCGTTGTACCCCGGACCACGAGGGTGGTGGGCAATACTTTGTAGACGTCGGTGGCCAGCGTCCCGGTAATGCGGTCCACGATGAGGTTCGCTGCGGTCATCCCCACCTGGCGCAAAGGGAGTTTCACCGAGGTCAGGATATTCTGCCACTTGGCGTTGCAGAGTGGAATCGTATCATCGAAGCCGATCAGACTAATATCCTCAGGTACGCGCAACCCCTCATGTTTCAGCAAGTGGTGGATGATCAAGGCGGTAGCGTCATTCGGCGCCAGGATGGCTGTCACTTCTGGATGGCGGCGCAATTCGCGGATGAGTGGATTATTTTTTGACACGCCGATATTGTCGAGCGAATAGAGTTCCGGGTAGTGATACATATTGAACCCGGTCAACCAAAGCCGATTACCTATCTCGGCGGGGAGCAAATGCGCGTCAGGGTCTAACTCAGAGGCCTGATAGGCTTCGCGATACCCCGCGTACATTTCGAGTTGCGGACGTTTGTCATGATAAAAATCATCTGGACCGTTAATATACATGATGTGGCGATGTCCGAGATCCAGCAAGTGCCGCGTCGCCTGTGCGGCGCCGGACTTTTTATCCACCGTCACCCCGAAAGCCTCCGGCACCTTTTCGATTACCAGCAATAGCGGGCGTGACCCAAACGAGGGCAGTGCCCGGAGCTTCGCGCTAAACTCGCTGAACAGCTCAGGCTGAACAAACGCGATCGCGCCATCGACATCACCGCGGGAGAAGCTCGACGGTAATTTGGATAGTGTGGAATGCGCAGTGGGTGATTGCTCAATTGTCAGGAGTCCGAAGCCGTGGGGCGTCAAGCCTTCCATCACCCCCTGCAGGATGACGTTAAAAAAGGTGGCATTATAAAAGCCGGTGGGCATAAACAGGGCGATGAGCTGGTTAACGGGGGCTTTCCCATATTGCATCAGCGACATACGACGGGCGGCATGGTGGCGGGCAGGGTCATACCCCATCTCCGTCGCCATTGCCAGAATACGGGCGGAGGTGTTGGCGTTCTGCGACGCGGGCGCATTAAAGGCGCGGGAAACCGTCGCCACCCCGACGCCACAGCGCTCGGCAATATCGCGTAAGGTGACACCTTTTGCCGGTACGGCTTTCGCCGATTTCACAGTCTGAGTGGTCATAGTAATTCGCTGCACATTTCTTGCGCCATCGGCGCCTGGGAAGCACCGTATATGGCATACTGCATTATAAATCGTTTTCCCAGGGAGCGCCAGTGCTCGCGTCGAAAATGAAAAACGACGTGCCATCCGTTGGCGCTAACGCGTAGAAATCCTCGACGCTGGCAAAAAATAACCGGTATTCCCCTGCTGCGCTACCGGCGCTTTCCCAAAAGTGGTCATGCAATTTCTCGCAAAACAACCTTGATGGATGCCTTGACTACGACGACAATATCCTTCGAAACGGAATCGGTTCCATTATAACAAATATTCCCTCTCTCTGTGCAAAAAACTATGAACTGATCTTATACCAAATGTGTTTGACTAGACCCTACGTGCCTCCTGCAGGTGGGTAACTCCATTGTGGAGGCACACCCATGGAGAACGACATTGCCTGGTATGCCGGAGACACGATCGACGAATTGGAATATCGCTATCATGCTGAACCGGTGCCGGAGTTGCGCCCCCGTTGGCAGGCGCTCTGGCTGCTCCGACAAGGGTACACTCGAAAAACGGTCGTCCGTCTTGTCGGGGTTAATCCGCGCACGCTGCGGGATTGGATCGCCTGGTACCGGATTGGCGGGTGTGCTCAAGTGGCCCAGCATCGACTTGGAGCCGGTAATGGGCATACGTGTCGCTTGACGGAGGCGCAGTTAGCGGAATTGGCGGCATGGGCCGCTACGGGCATCTTTTATACCTATGCGGATGCCCGGCGATGGGTCGCTGATACGTGGCACGTGTCGTATACTACTGATGGCATACGCAGCTTGTTGGATCGGATCGGGATTCATCCACGCGTACCACGCCCCCTCGCGGGCGAGGCCGATCTTGCCGCACAGGAGACGTGGAAAAAAGGGGGTTGCGCGCGGCACTCTGTGCGCAAAAAGCGACTCGGACCTCGCGGGTCGGCTGGAGTGATGAATTCCGTGTCGGGCTTGCGGGCAGCACGCGTCGGGTACTCACGCCCCGTGGAGTAAAGATACGACAACTGGTGGAATTACGCCGGGACTGGTATTGGCTAGCGGTGGCCATCGTGCCCCGGACTGGTGTCCTG
>DASXVL010000294.1:0-5185 GCA_036504255.1 Armatimonadota bacterium
ACGATTGCCAAGCTCATCGAAGAGGGGCGCGCCGGTCAAGTGCTCACGGCAATTAATGAGGGCGGCTACTGGGGCATGCAGTCAATGAATGCCTCACTACTCGGTCTGTTCAAAGAGGGAAATATCACGGAAAAGACCGCCGTCGATTATTCGGGGAACGCGACAGAAATGCGTCAGTCGATTCGCCGCATGGCGCAAGCGCGGATTACCACCCAGTCCTCGACGGTGTAGTGCCATCACCCGATGGCGGTGCGATGTATGGCCCAGTGGGCGGGATATTCCGCCCACTGGGCCATTAAGTTTTTCTCCGTGAATGTGCCGCGGTCCGTCTGTGCACACAGCGGCGAGCCATTGGCCTGTCCCCGTGTCGTAAACGCGATACGCGCTCTCGCTGCGTCCTGACCCTGACGCGCAAACGCTCGTCCAGACTGCACAGCAGACGAACGAGCGCGCGCACTTCCATATTGACCGTTCCAACGACGTGATGGTTAGTTCACGCGTCGCGCCCCGACCAGCCGTTTGGCGTAATAGCCGGCGAGCCGTTGTACCACAACCCCGTGCGAGCAGGACGCATGGATAAAATGGTTATCGCCCAGGTAGATGCCGACGTGCGATACGCCTCGGCCAGTGGTGTTGAAAAAGACCAGATCGCCGGCTTGCAACTGCTCGTAGGTCACCGGGGCGCCCATGCGAAAGAGCGCCGCCGCGTTATGCGGCACATCTTTGCCCAGCACCGCCATCGAGCGCATGACCAATCCCGAACAATCGATACCGCGTGACGTGCTGCCTGCCCAGCGGTACGGCGTTCCCAAGTAATCTTTCGCCACCGCAACAAGATCGCTGCTCTCACCAGCTTGATCCGCGATCAGGCTGGCGCGCGCCTGGGCAAGCTGGCGCGGGTTCAACGAGCGGGAGGCCGGCGGGCGCGCGCGCAACGGCACAGGCTGCTCAATTGTTTTCTCCGGTATGGGCGCACTCGGCTGCTCCGGCACTGTCGCTGGGGCCACCGTCGTTTCATTGGGAGTCGTCGGGGGAGTGGGTAACTGCAATTGTTGGCCGACGCGCAGTTTATTTGGGTCGGAGAGGTGATTGAGCGTCAGTACATCATCGAGCGGAACGGCAAAGCGCTGTGCGATTTTTGCCAGGGTATCTCCGGCTTTGACGGTATAACTGGTTTCGGCCAACACCGGGGAAAGCGCCAGCGCGCATGCCAGCATCCCACAAGTCAGGCGAAGCCTGCCGGTAAGTACGCGATACAATAGTCTAGTCCTCCTTGCTGCGCAGGACACTCCTCTACGGGAGAATCCCACGGGATCAGTGAAACCACGACCATCCGAATACTCCGGACGTCTCGCGATTTCCCACCCTCACCGTGGCGTGAATTTGCCAGGCAACTTGGGGGCGGCAGAACGGTAAACCGTTCTCATCCGGGCGCAGTTTACCACGTCCATAACGGTAACGTCAACTAGGTCGACAAGTAGCTGTGTGGCTTTGATGGCACAATAACACTAGCGGTAGTGTGTCGTAAGAATTGAACAAGTAGTAGTTGTGAAAAGAAAGCGGAAAAGTAAAAAATGCCCCGGTATGTAGACATACCGGGGCAAAGGGTTGCGAAATTGGCACGTGGTGTCAGACTACGGCGTTCAGCACACCATCCAGGGCCGCAATGAAGCGGGCATTTTCCTCCGCCGTGCCGATGGTCACGCGGATCATGGTGTCGTAACCGAAGATATGGCCGGTGCGCACGATGATACCCGCGCGCAGCAGCTTCTGGAAGACGTCCTTGCAGCACTGCTTGGTATCGACGAGGATGAAGTTCGTCTCCGTCGGCACGTAGGGCAAACCCAGCCGTTCGAACGCGGCGTAGAGATAGCGTTTCCCCGCCTCATTCACGTCACGGCTGCGCAGCACCTGTTGCGCGTCCTGCAAGCTGGCGATGGCCGCCCATTGGGCAAGATTCGCCACGTTGAAGGGCTCACGCACTTGGTTCAACGCATGGATCACCTCGGCTCGGGTGGTGAAGGCATAGCCCACGCGCAGCCCGGCCAGTGCGTAGATTTTCGAGAAGGTGCGCATCACCAGCACATTGCGCCCGGCCTGCAGGTATTTGCGCGCGTCCGGGTAATCCGTGCGTGTGACGTATTCGTAATAGGCTTCGTCAAGAATGACCAGCACGTGCTCCGGCACGCTGGCGAAAAAGGCATCGAGTTCGGCTTCCGTATTCATCGTGCCCGTCGGGTTGTGCGGGTTGGCGATGTATAGCAGCTTGGTGCGCGGGGTGATGGCCGCCAACATGGCCGGCAGGTCGTGCGTGTAGTCGCGCAACGGCACCTTCACCGGCGTGGCGCCCATCAGCTTGGTGCTGATTTCATACATGCTGAACGGCGGGTCGCCCATGACGACTTCGTCGCCTTCGTGCAAGTAGGCGATGGAGAGGAAATGCATGATCTCGTCGCTGCCGCGTCCGATGATAACCTGATCCGCCCCCACGCCGATGTGGTCGGCCAGAGCATGGCGCAACGCATAGCTGTCGCTGTCCGGGTAAACGCGGACATCCTGCAGATGCGCGTGCATGGCCTCCACCGCCAGCGGCGACGGACCCAACGGGTTCTCGTTGGATGCTAGCTTGATGATCGATGCGGGATCGAGCCCCAACTCGCGCGCCACCTCATCAATGGGCTTGCCGGGGGAATAAGGGGTTATGGCATCTATCGCGATGCGATAGGGCGTTTTCGTCATGGTACTCATCATCCATCTCCTCGATAATATTATTGTAGCCCATTCTCCATGACGAGGCAACAAACGCCGCGCGTGACCTGCTACAAGTGTACATCCTCATCGGAGGCCATCGCACTGGTTTCGATTTGCACCGTCTGATGGGGGATACCGCAGCAATCGTGCAAGAGGTGACGAATCTCCTCCAACTTGGCTTGTGCAAAGCAGTCCGGCTCGACGACGACATGGCAACTCAGCGCGTACATGCCGCTGGTGATGGTCCAAATATGCAGGTCATGCACACCCGTTACGCCCGTCACACCCAGCAGCGAGGCGCGCACCGCATCCGCGTCGATATGGCGCGGGGTGGCTTCCAGCAAGATATCGACCGCTTCGCGCACCAGGGCAAAGGCGCTCACGATGATGAGGAGTGAGATCAGGATGGCGAGAATGGGGTCGGCAGCGTTCCAATGGTAAAAATAGATGAGCAGACCGGCCATAATGGCGCCGACCGAGCCCAACGCATCGCTCAGTACATGATAAAACGCGGCGCGCATATTGAGCGAATGCGCATGGCCATGTTGCAACAGGTAGGCGCCCACAATGTTGACGACGAGGCCGCCCGAGGCAATGATCAGCAAGCCCAACCCACCGACTGCCGGAGGGTGCTGCAAGCGATTGATCGATTCGATGATGATGAAGGCCGAGAGACCGAAGAGCACGATGCCGTTCAGCAGGGCGGCAAGTATTTCCAGGCGGTAATACCCATAGGTTTTTCGCGGAGTGGCGGGGCGCTGCGCGAACCAGAGCGCCACCAGTGCGAGACCGAGGGCGGCCACGTCGGTGAGCATGTGCCCGGCATCGGAGAGCAGGGCCAGACTATTGGTAAGGATGCCGCCGATGACCTCGGCCAGCAGATAGGCGGCTGTCAACAAGAGCACCTGCAACAAGCGGCGCCGGTTCTGCGCCGTGGTCGCGTGATGTCGATGGCTGTGGGAATGCTCCGGCATGTGCCCCCCTTGGTCTCCGAAGTCAGTATACATCGGTACGCATAGCGCAAAACACCGTTACACGCGTCAAAAACACTGACGGAGCGCCCGCCGCCGGACGCTCCGTTAGTCATGCCATGCGGCGCAGTCGCTTATGGCGTCTTGGTGGCATTACGTCGCGCGAGGAGCGCTTTAATCATCGAACTCACGAAATCTAACTGCCCAGCCGGCACGCGCACCTCGCCGAGAAGACGCCCGTCACTCACGGTTTGGTAGGTGCTGATCACCCCGGTGGGCGCTGGGAAGATGCCGAGCATGCGCAAACCGGTAATTTTGTCTTCCCGCGCGATAGGCACGAGATTGATGCCGGCCCGACACAAATCAGGCAGATCAAGCGTTTCAAAGCCGCGCACATCCATGGGGAGTCCGGTGCGCAGCGCCGCAAAGCGTTTGCCCGACGTAAACCCGGGCTTGCCCGTCTGAATACGACTGATGATGCCGACCATTTGCTCCCGGCTGCCCTCACCCGCCGTGAAGACCATCTTATCGGCGAAATAGCCGATGTGCGCTTCGATGGTAATGGCCTGCGCGGCGCCGGCCTTGGGCTGTCCCGGCATGGGAATGACAATTTTTAACAAATCGACCGGCACGCCGGCGATCTTCTCATACGCCGGCTTGTGAAAAACCTTGATGACGTTGGTGAGCGCCCCGCCGAAGAGCGAGTCGCGCCCGCGTATGAATTCGTTCACGAAATTCATGACGTTCGCGGTCGCCTCGTTGGTGTTGTCGATGTGGTAGACCGCGACTAAGGTTGATTGGCCGGGAGTCAGCGCGGAGGCCGGCACGGTAAGGCCGATGGCCCGTCCCTGACTGCACTGCTTCGTCAGGGCGTTCATCCGCATGAGGAGGCCACGCTGATGTTCGCCATCGAGGAAGGACGCCGCGATGCCAAAGACCATCGGAATGAGACTCCCCATGCCGGGCATACCTTCCAGCGCGGGCTCGGAGGCGCCGCAGTAGGCCAGATTTTCCGGCAGGTATGCCGCCAGATCAAGGGGCAGGGTGCTCGGCCGCACGGCGGTCAGGCTCTTTTGCAGTGGGCTGCCGGGCACCGGCGTGGTAATCGTTTCAGCGGAAAGGTCTTCCCCGACCATGGCCAGGCCACACTCCGCACGCTGCTGGTTGGCCTTGATATCCTCCAGCACACGCATGATGGGGGCAAGCGAGAATGGCAGCGTCTGCCCGCTGGGCATGGGGATCAACTTTTTTAGATCGAGGGCCGCCGGTTGTGTGACGAGCACGACATCACGCTTGCTCACCAGCGACAAGTCGATATTCACCCCCGTATACTGTGGCAAATCTACGCCAGGCTTCACCAGCGCATATTGTTCGAACACCTGGCTGGGCGGGAAGGTCTTCTGCACACTGGGCGTGGCAAGAAAGGCACGGAACTGTCCGGCGTCCGTGAGGGGCACGAGCAG
>DASXVL010000295.1:0-6780 GCA_036504255.1 Armatimonadota bacterium
GGACAGGTTTGGGGCGTCGAGCGATATTGGTATCGGGCGAAAAAAAGGGGACAGGCACGCATGTCCACATACAACGGGACACGCGAGCCTGTCCCCGTTTTTTCGCTCACCGGATTAATGGTCGCGCGTAACCCTACGCCCCCGTGCCGCGGCGGTGGATTTGGATGATGTCGCTGAGGACGTTGATGCGTTGGATGATGGATTGGAGGTGTTGGGTGCCGGTGGTATCCACGGTGATGATGATGTGGCCGGTGTGTTTTTTGGGCTCCGAGGTCATTTTGGCGGAGCGGATGTTGGTTTTGGTTTCCGACAGGATGGCGCCGATGTCGGCGAGGAGGCCGAGGCGGTCGAGGACGACGATTTCTATTTCGGCGTCGTAGAGGCCTTCGCCGGTGTCCTGCCATTCGAGGGTCATCAGACGTTCGGTTTCCTCGGGGTTGCTGCGGAGTTTTTGCAGGTTGGGGCAGTCCATACGGTGGATGGTGACGCCCTTGCCGCGGGTGACATAGCCGACGATGACGTCGCCGGGGATGGGTTTGCAGCAGCGGGAGAGGCGGAAGAAGATGCCGTCGATGCCCGAGGAGGAGATCTGGATGGGCAACTGGCCCTGCTCCAGGCTCGACTGGCCGCTGGCGCGCAACTCGTCCAGGCTGCGTTTGGGGATGTCTTCGCGGATGCGGTGGATGACGCCTTCGGCGGTGATCTCGCCGTAGCCGATGAGCGCGTAGAGCTCCTCCACCGTCATCAGGTTCATCTTGTTGGCGACGGCGAGCAGCTTCTCCTGGCGGAGCACTTCCACGGCGGGCAGGCCGAGCCGACGGCATTCTTCGTCCAGCGCCGCATGGCCGTGCTGGATATTCTCCTCGCGGTCGCGTTTGCGGAAGAAGGCCTTGATTTTGCCGCGCGCGTGGGCGGAGGCGACGTAGGTAAGCCAGTCGAGGCTGGGCACCTGGTTGGCGCGCACGATGATCTCGACGACGTCCCCGTTGGCGAAATGGTAGGAGAGGGGCACCAGGCGCCCGTTGACCTTCGCCCCGGAGCAGCGGGAGCCGATATCCGTGTGAATGCGGTAGGCGAAGTCGATGGGCGTGGAGCCGGCGGGCAAGTCGATGATGTCCCCGGCCGGGGTGAAGACGAAGACCTGGTCCTTGAAGAGGTCGACCTTGATCGACTCGATCCAGTCCGCCTCGCTTTTTGCCTCGTTTTGTGAATCGAGCAGGCCGCGCAGCCAGGCGAGCTTGCTTTCAAAATCCACGTCGCGCGAGCCGCCCTCTTTATAATGCCAATGCGCGGCGATGCCCACCTCCGCCGTGCGGTGCATGTCCCAGGTGCGGATCTGCACTTCAAGCGGCTGCCCATGCGGGCCGATAACCTTGGTATGTAATGATTGGTAGAGGTTCGGCTTGGGTTTGGCGATATAATCCGTGAACATGTTGGGCAGCGGCAGCCACAGACTGTGCACCTCGCCGAGCACGGCGTAACAGGCCTGCACGTTGTTGACGAGGACGCGGATGGCCTCCAGATCGAGGATCTGGTTGAAGTCGATATCCTGCGACTTCATTTTGTTGTAGATGGAGTAGAAGTGCTTGGGCCGCCCGACCACATCCGCCTCGATGCCGAGTTGCGCCATGCGGTCCGTCAACTGCTGGATGGCGGTGCTGACCACCTCTTCGCGCTCGGAGCGCGTGCGATTGACGCGGTTCTGTATCTGCCGGTAGGCCTCCGCGTCGAGGTAGCGCAGCGACTGATCTTCCAGCTCCCATTTGATCTTCCAAATCCCCAGGCGATGGGCGATGGGGGCGAAGATGCGCAGGGTTTCGTCGGCGATGCGCAGTTGATCGGCCTCGGAGAGGTATTTTAGCGTGCGCATGTTGTGCAGGCGGTCGGCGAGTTTGATAAGGATGACGCGGATATCGCGGGCGGTGGCCAGCAGCATTTTGCGCAGGTTTTCCGCCTGGCGGGCTTCCTTGCTGTGGAAGTGCAGGGCGCCGAGTTTGGTCACCCCTTCCACCAGGCTGGCGATCTCCGGGCCGAAGCGCTGGCTCAAGTCCGCGTGGGTGACCGGGGTGATGTCCCCATTGGGGCGTTCCAGCAGGCCGTCCTCGATGGTGTCGTGCAGCAGGCCGGCGGCGACGCTGGCCTCGTCCATTTCCAATTCGGAGAGGATGTAGGCGACTTCGAGGGGATGGATGATATAGGGATCGCCGGATTTGCGGGTCTGGCCCCCGTGGATGAGTACCGCGAACTCGTAGACGCGCACCAGCAGTTCCCGGTTGAACTGCGGGATAGAGCGCGCGACCCGGGCGAGCACGCGTTCGAAGCGTTCTTCCTGGGTTCCCTCGAGTTTCGGAATTCCGATACTCAACATCGTGGGGACATTATACTGGAAAGTGGGGGGCGGCACCAATGCGTGCGTGAAAATGAATTCACAGGATGGGTAGGATGGGGAGGTTATCGCCCTGCGGGCGAAAGGCTTTGAGGATAGTTGTACGTAGTCAGGCACGCAGCGCAGTATGCGGAGTGCCGTTCAAGCTTACAGAGTAAGCTTATATTGGAGATAAGCTCCACGGCACTCCGCCACATGGGGATGGGTTCGACGCGGCCTGTGCTGTGTATGCAACGGTTTGCTCGAAGCCGGCGAGACGCCGGCGCTCCCAGGGGAGGGCCACCGTCGTTCCCCGGTTTAGTACCGTTGCTTGTGAAAACTAGCACAATATGCCTGAATTTATGGTAAGTAAGGGAAAAATTTTGCAAAAAAAGGGCCCTCCCGCTCGCTCGAAAGGGCGTCCTTAGTTTACATGCAATAAACATTGTGCTATATTTCACTAGTGAATATTTTCACGATTCAGGAGTAGCCGACATGGCCGTTCACGTTTGCGAATGCCGAGAAGTCGATATGCAGCAGATCCTCGACGAGTTCCCCGCCGGGCGTCGCGAGGCGCTTATTCCGATGCTGCAAGCGGTGCAGGAGCGCTTCGGGTTTTTGCCGGAAGGCGCGCTGGAGTGCATCGGCAGCCATCTGGGCCTGCCCGCCGCGAAGGTCTACGGGGTCGCCACCTTTTACAACCAATTCCGTTTGAAGCCCGTCGGCAAGCACATCGTGCGCGTCTGCCGGGGCACGGCCTGCCACGTTCGCGGCTCGAAGCTGCTGTTGGACGCCGCCGCTGACGCCTTGGGCGTGAAGCCGGGCGAGACGACGAAAGACGGGCAGTTCACGCTGGAAACCGTGGCGTGCATTGGGGCCTGCTCGATTGCCCCGGTGGTGATGGTGGATGATCATTTTCATGGCGCGCAGCAACCGCGGAAGATTGGCGCCGTGCTGAAGAAATATCGGGAGGAAGACGAGCAGGCATGAGTACTTTATTATTGGATCAGGTATCCGATGAGATGATTACCCTGGCAGGGGCGTGTTGCGACCAGTGCACGCACCGCCCGGAGACGCCGTGCGCCGACTACCTCCGCTGTCGCACCGAGGGGCCGTGCTGCCATGAAGACGCCGCCTGCTCCGCGCGCCTGCGCAAGGCGCGCCGCACCGCGATGCATCAACTGACGATGCCGGTGATCTACCTGGGCGCGGGCACCTGCGGGCTGGCCAGCGGCATGGACGGAGTGATCCCCGTGCTGCGGAGCCTGCTGGAGGAGCGCGGCATCCAAGTCGCCGTGAAGGAAGTGGGCTGTTTCGGGCTGTGCCATCGC
This sequence comes from Armatimonadota bacterium, assembly GCA_036504255.1. Classification (GTDB taxonomy): domain Bacteria; phylum Armatimonadota; class Hebobacteria; order CAIYQO01; family CAIYQO01; genus DASXVL01. Next base: position 3,697 of record DASXVL010000295.1, read on the forward strand.
GAGCCGATGCTCGACGTCAAGCTGCCCGGTCGGCCGCGCGTGTGCTTCGACGGCGTGGATGCGAAAAAGGCGACGGCGATTGTCGAGCGCTACCTCATCAACCACGAAATCCCCGTCGACCTCGCGTTGGGCTACATCGAAAGCTCCGACGCCGAGGACGACTGCGAAGAATACAAAACCCTCCCGCGGCTCTTCGACCTCCCCGTGCTCGCCAAGCAGGAGCGCGTCGTGTTGCAGAACTGCGGCGTGATCGACCCCGATTCGCTGGACGAATACCTGGCGCGCGGCGGCTACAAAGCGCTGGGCAAAGCGCTGGCGGCGGGCGACAACGGGCAGATGGTGCTCGATGAAGTGCTGAAGGCCGGCCTGCGCGGGCGCGGCGGCGGCGGCTTCCCCACCGGGCGCAAGTGGCAGATGGCCCGCCAGCAGACGAACACCCCGAAATACCTGGTGTGCAACGCCGACGAAGGCGACCCGGGCGCGTTCATGGACCGCTCGGTGCTGGAAGGCGATCCGCACCGCGTCATTGAGGGGATGCTGCTGGGCGCGCTGGCCATTGGCGCTTCGTTCGGCTACATCTATTGCCGCGCGGAATATCCGCTGGCCATCAAACGCCTGAAGCACTCCATCGACGAGTTGGAGAAGGTCGGCCTGCTGGGCGACAACATCCTGGGCAGCGGCTTCAGCTTCCACCTGAAGTTGAAGCAGGGCGCCGGGGCGTTCGTCTGCGGTGAAGAGACGGCGTTGCTTGCTTCCATCGAAGGCAAGCGCGGCATGCCGCGAGTGCGCCCGCCCTACCCCGCACAGAGCGGCCTGTGGGGGCAGCCCACGTGTATTAATAACGTGGAAACTTTCGCGAATGTTGCGGCGATCATCCTGAAAGGCGCGGACTGGTTCAGCAGCATCGGCACCGAGCGCAGCAAGGGCACCAAGGTTTTCGCGCTGACCGGCACCATTAAAAACAGCGGTCTGGTGGAAGTCCCCATGGGGATGACGCTACGCGAAGTGGTCTTCGACATTGGCGACGGCATCATCAATGACCGCCCGTTCAAGGCCGTGCAGATCGGCGGCCCGTCCGGCGGCTGTTTACCGACATCGCTGCTCGACACCAAAGTGGACTACGACAACCTGATCGCCGTGGGCGCCATGATGGGCTCCGGCGGGCTGGTGGTGATGGACGAATCCACCTGTATGGTGGACCTGGCGCGCTTCTTCATGGAATTCATCCGCAACGAATCCTGCGGCAAGTGCATTCCCTGCCGCGAGGGCACCACGCGCATGCTGGAAATCCTGGAGCGCATTGTGCGCCCCTACCGCGAGGAAGACACCAAGGCCACCGTGCAGCGCTTCAAGTCGGTCACCGCACTGGAGCAACTGGCGGCGGTGATCAAGGACACCTCGTTGTGCGGGCTGGGGCAGACGGCCTCCAACCCGGTGCTCTCCACGCTGCGCTACTTCCGCGATGAGTACGAAGCGCATGTGTTCGAGCGCCGCTGTCCGGCGGGCGCCTGCCGCGCGCTGTTGACCTACACCATCAACGCGGCGAAGTGCAAGGGCTGCACGCTGTGCGCGAAGAGCTGCCCGAGCCACTGCATCGCCGGCGCGGCGAAAGAGGCGCATACCATACAGCAGGAAAAATGCGTGCACTGCGGGGCGTGTTTGGATACCTGCCGGTTTGACGCGGTGATTGCACAATGAAAGGCTGAAGGATGAAGGCAGAAGGCTGAAATCCTTTCGAGGACGACGACCCTCCTTCGCTCTGCGGAGCTTCGGAGGGTAAGCGAGGACGAGTACGATGGCTGATAGTGTAAATTTGACGATCAATGGAAAACCCGTGAAGGCGCAGGCGGGGCAGACGCTGTTGCAGGTCTGTCGGGAGCAGGGGATCGACATTCCGACCCTCTGTTATCTGGAAGACCTGTTCCCCTCCGGCGCGTGCCGCATGTGCGTGGTGGAGGTGGAAGGGGCGCGCGGGTTGGTCCCGAGTTGCGCCTTCCCGGTGGCCGAAGGGCAGCAGGTGCACACGCACAGCACCCGCGCATTGCAGGCACGGCGGATGATCGTCGAACTGCTGCTGGCCAACCACCCGAAGGAATGCCTGACGTGCGTGCGCAGCGGCAAATGCCAGTTGCAGAGCCTGACGGAAGACCTGGGCGTGCGCGAGCAGCGCTTTGAGGGGCTGCACCGCGAGCATCCCATCGACGCCAGCAGCGTCTCGCTGATCCGCGACCCGGAGAAGTGCATCGTGTGCGGGCGCTGCGTGCGCGTCTGTGAAGAGGTGCAGGGCGTCTCCGCCATCGACTTCACCCGCCGTGGTTTCCAAACGGTCATCCTGCCGGCCTTCGATCACAGCCTGGGGAACACCGCCTGCGTCAACTGCGGGCAGTGCATCCTGGTGTGCCCGACGGGCGCGTTGCGCGAGAGCAGCAACCTGAAAGAGGTCAATGACGCGATCAACGATCCGGAGAAGATCGTCATCGCGCAGGTGGCCCCGGCGATTCGCGCCACCATCGGTGAGGAGTTCGGCATGCCCGCCGGCTCTCGCGTGACGGGGAAACTGCCCGCCGCGCTGCGCCGGGTGGGCTTCGACATGGTATTCGACACCGATGTCGCCGCCGACCTGACCATTATGGAAGAGGGCAGCGAGCTGGTGCACCGGTTGACGAAGGGCGAGGAGCCGCTGCCGCTGATTACCTCCTGCTCGCCGGGCTGGGTGAAGTTCATCGAGCACTTCTACCCGGACATGCTCGACCACCTGTCCACGGCGAAGTCGCCGCACATGATGCTCGGCACTTTACTGAAGACCTATTATGCCGAAAAGGAAGGTATCGACCCGCGGAATATCGTGGTCGTCTCCATCATGCCGTGCACGGCGAAGAAGTTCGAGGCACAGCGGCCGGAGATGACGGACAGCGGCTTCCCCGATGTGGACTACGTGTTGACCACGCGGGAGACCGCGCGGTTGATCAAGCAGGCGGGCCTGCGCTTCGAGAATCTGCGGGACGAGGGGTTCGACCCCGCTTTCGGCATCGCCTCGGGCGCCGGCGTGATCTTTGGCGCCAGCGGCGGCGTGATGGAAGCGGC
>DASXVL010000296.1:0-3544 GCA_036504255.1 Armatimonadota bacterium
CGCGAACAACATTAACGCCCCTCCACGGCGCGTAGCCGCTTCACCATGCGCACTTGCGTGCCGTCATTCGGGTTACTGCTAAAGTCCACCTCGTCCATCAGCGACTCAATGAGCAGCATCCCCAACCCGCGCTCCGACAGCGTCATGGTGCCGTGCGGGCGTTGGCGCGTGGCGGTGGCGGGATCAAAGCCATCGCCGCTATCGTGCACGATGATGACCAGGGATTCGGCCTCGAGCGCGAACTGCAGGGTGATCATTTCATCGCCCTGTGACGCGGGGCAGCCGTGCTGGATGGCGTTATTGCACGCTTCACCCACGGCCACCTTGATATCTTCGATCGCCTCGATATCGAAGTCCATGCGGGTTGCTACCGCCGAGACTGATAACCGCGCTACCGCCACGAATTCGGGGCGATTTGGCAAGCGCAATTCAACATGACACCCAGTACAGGCAGCCATTAGGATTCCATCCCCTCTTGTGTAAGGTTTTTCGTCGCTTCCTGCTCGGTCGCATCGATGGGAAAGACATTGACCAGGCGGGTGATTTCCAACAACCGGCGGATGCGCGGCGATGGCGCGACCAGGCGAAGATCGCCTCCCTGTTCACGTACCCGTTTTAGCGTACCAACAAGCATGCCCAACGCCGTACTGTCGAGATAGTCGGCGCGTTGTAAATTAACGACAAGGTGGTGATACCCCTTCTCGAGTAACTCTACCATGACTGCTTTGGCCTGCGGGGTGGTGTAGACATCCATTTCGCCCTGCAAATCCACTATGGCCGTATGTGCGTCGATGTGCCGTGTATGTACCTGAAGGTTCACGGTATTACCCACGTTGTTCCTCCTTCTCCTGCACTCCGTCTCACGTGAACGTGTCCGGACCTGCGGAGATGCTTCTCAATCTCTAGTGTACCCTGCGCTCGCTACGAGTGGTGGCTGATAGAACCGCCAATCGACGACGGGTGCTGCGCCGGAGATGCCGTCGCCACAGACCGTGCGCTACCCCAGCCCGACTTGATGGCGTAACTCGTCCGCACGCGCTTTGGCGGCCGTGCGCCCGGCTTCCACCGCTTGTCCCAGGTCCGCCTTCGTTTCCGCCAGTTTCGTTTTCGTCGCTTCTACCATCGACCTGGCGGTGGCATCGACTTTCTCCGTCAAGGCATCCAGACGTCCCATGAGCTCTTCACGGGTTTCTTTCCCGGCTTTGGGGGCGTAGAGCAGGGACACAGCGGCTCCCACCAGGGCGCCGACGAGTAATCCGGCAAACAGGCTGCCGGCAGAAGACTGTTCAGGGGTTCCAGTCATGATGATTCTCCTTCACATGCAGATTGGCGCGACGTTTCCGTCGGGGCTTGGTGTCCGGCAATGAAGCGCTTCGCGCCGGCCAGTACCCCGCCGACCGCCACGGCCGGCTGTAACACGGCCAGAATGCGCTCCAAGCGATCCAGCGTATGGCGTAAACGATCCACACCCTCCTGGGTGCGTGCGAGCAGGCGATTCACGTGCTGCAACGAGAGGCCTGCCTCTGAGATCAACTCCGACAAATCATGTCTGGTCGTCTCTACCCGCGCCATCAGGATGAGGGCCCGTACGGTCAACACCGGGATGGCTATGATCAGAAACAGCGCGGCGATGCTCGCTAAAATATACCAGACAGTTTGCATTCCCGCCCTCACAGCTGTGGCTTGGCTATAGCATAACGAAAAATACGACCTCATGCAAAAGTTCTTGTACGCCAATGCGCCAGGAGCGCACAAAATTCCGTTGCGATACGCAGTGTGCTACGTCATGCCGCCTATCTCGTGGTGTGCGCAAGCGTTTAGCGTATGGCGTCTAGCGTATAGGGGACGATGGCACGCGGGATTCCCAGACGCTAGCGCTAGATGTCGCGGGTCCTGTCGTACCTTCTCGTGGTGCCCGTAGCGCGCGCCACAGACGATCAAGCTGCACAGCAGGTACAACGTGACGCCCCACTACATTTAGGTTTAGCGTCTGAAACCCCCGCGTACCATCGTCCCCTATACGCTAAACGCTAGACGCTAGACGCTCTTCCACCGCGTGCAGGACAACACACCATCCATATATTACCACAATGGCGGTGGCGGCAGCCTCCGCGCTCACGCGCACAGGATGCGACGCCACCGCCACCGGTATCAGATGCGCGCCGCCTTCTGCTGTTCGAGGATCGCGTCCAGCGCCTGCACGCCCTCTGCCTCGGCATCGCGCGCTTCGGCCAGGTGCTGCGCCAATTCACGCCGTACGGCTAAGGAGGGAATGGGCGTGGGGTACGGCCAGGCGGTACACAGCGCTTGCAGCGCGTCGGCGACACGCGCGTAGGCGGTCGCCGCTTCGGCAAATTCCGGGCCTTGCGCGGTCAGAAAATCCGCCGCGTGCCGACGGCATTCCGCGTAGACCAGATGATTAAGGGAAATGGCCGCCGAGTCGTGCGCGAGTTCTTCTTCGGACAGCGCGGCGATCCACACGTCCCAGGCATCACCACCGAAGGTCCATTGCGTGTCCGGATCATTCGGCCAGCGGTGCCACGTCACAGCACCCCGCAGCGCTAGGTCGCGCGCGACGGTGATATCACGCTCGTCGTTCGGGCCGGGAAAGAGCGCCCACACCTGTCCGCTGTTGCTACCCAACTTGGCCCAGGAGACGCGGCCGGACACGCGGTCCGCGAGCGGCCCCTGCACCAGATACTCTCCGGTGACGTCATCGTAACCGTGGGCGAGGTAAAATTCGGGCATGATCGCATCCCACAGGATTGCGGGGTGTCCGGCATCGATGGATTCCACCGTCCGCTGCCAGATCAATTCACGCGCCTCTTCCGTGCTGCGCATGTCGCAGGTGGCGCACAAACGCCGCAGGCTGAACATTTGGCGTAAGGGGAAGAGGATGGCGCCCCAATCCCAGGCCGTCGGCCCACTGGGACAAAGCGTTCGTTCGATGTTGAGGATAAAGGCATGGCCGGAATAGCCAAACAAGTCGGTGAGGGTAATGGAATCATCCCAAGTACGCACGGCGCCATATAAGCTGGCCATCATCGAGGTGGCGATGGCCGGGGCCTGCGCCTGGGAAATCACTTGAGCCATGGGCGGGTACCTCCGTGAAATCAAATCGCGCGTTCTTTAGCCGCTATGGGGGAATGTGTTGTTAGGATTTCGCCCCATTCCTGGGGAACTCCTGCCACTATTTTCCCCGGAGCACACGCCAATAATCCTGGGCCTTCCCGCCACCGTGTTGCCGCCCGCCTGCTGGTCGTGAGGCCTGCAGGCGGGCGGCACGTTTACCGTTCCAACTCGTTCGGCTCATGCGTCGCCTCGAACGACAGCGCCGCGGAATTCATGCAGTAGCGCTTGCCGGTGGGCAACGGCCCGTCGTCAAAGACATGCCCGAGATGCGCGTCGCAGCGGGCGCAGAGGACTTCCGTACGACGCGTCCCCAGACTGTCATCCACCCGTTCGCTGATATTTTCCGCGGAGAGGGGCGCCCAAAAGCTCGGCCAGCCGGTGCCGGATTCATACTTCGTCTCCGAACTAAACA
>DASXVL010000297.1:0-16180 GCA_036504255.1 Armatimonadota bacterium
TCCTCCAGCATGGCAATATAATTCGACTCATTGGGGTCCGACTTGGACATCTTGTTGGAGGGCTCCTGCAGGCTCATGATGCGCGCGCCTACCTCGGCAATATACGGCTCGGGCACGGTGAACAGTTGGCCATACGCGTTATTCATGCGGATGGCGATGTCGCGCGTCAGCTCCAGGTGCTGCTTCTGATCGGCCCCCACCGGCACCAGCGCCGTCTGGTAGAGCAGAATATCCGCCGCCATCAACACCGGATAATCGAAGAGGCCGACGCCGATATTCTTGTCCGTTTTCCCTTGCGTCTTCGCCTTAAACTGCGTCATGCGCGAGAGCTCGCCCATATAGGCGTTGCAGTTCAGCAGCCAGGCCAACTCGGGGTGCGCATTGACGTGCGACTGCAAGAAGACCAGCGACGCGTCCGGGTCAACGCCCGCGGCGATATATTGCGCGGGGAAGGACAGGCAGCGCTGCGCGAACTCCTTGGGGTCCTGACGCACGGTAATGGCATGCAGGTCCACCACGCAATACAGGCAAGCGTATTCGTCCTGCAGGCGCACCCAGTTGCGCAAGGCGCCCAGGTAGCTGCCCAGATTCAGGTGCCCTGATGGTTGAATACCACTAAAAATAACTGGTCGTGTTGGTGCCTGCATCATCCGCCTATTTCAACGCCTCGACCGCGCCGACGATGTCCGTGAGTTCGCCGGTAATGGTCGCCTGCCGCGATTTATTGTAGTCCATGGTCAGCCGGTTGATCAGGTCGTCGGCATTTTCCGTCGCCAACGACATGGCCGCCACGCGCGCCGCATGCTCGGCCGCCACGGAGGAGAGCACCGCCGTATATAGTACCGTGCGCAAGTAGCGCGGCAACAACTGATCGAGAATGGTCACCGGGCTCGGTTCAAAGATCACGTCACCGGAAATCGGCCCCTCGTTGGGCGGCACAATCGGCAACAACTGCAAGGTTTCCACGCGCCCGCCGAACTGGGTAAAGATCAAGTCCACGCGATCCCACACGCCCTGAATGAACTGATCGCCGATATGATCGGCCAGCGCGGCAATGGCGCGAAACTCCGGCGCATTCCCGAGCGGCGAGACGGCGGTATCCACCTCGAACTCCTGGCGGCGAAACGCATCAGTGACTTTTCGTCCCACGGAAACCACGCGAACTTGCTCGCGCGACTTCACCAGATTGACGGCGTCGCGCAGCAGGTTAGCATTGAAGCTGCCCGCCAACCCTTTATCGGCGCTGATTGCCACCACGCCATAGCGCGAAATATCGCGCGCTTGCAACAGCGGATGCGGATAATCGACCGACTGGCCGATGCGCATCACCATGGTCCGCAGCGCGTCGGCATACGGGCGCGCCGCCAGAATGCGCTCTTCCGCCTTGCGCAATTTAATGCTGGAGACCGTCTTCATCGCCCGGCAAATCTGTTGGATATTGCGGACGGTGCGTATTTTACGTTGAATGTCACGTGTCGAGAGCATGAATTAGGCCTTAAACTCCGCCTTGAATTCCTGAACTGCCGCGGTCAACATCGCCGTGAGCGCATCATCGATGGCTTGCTTGTCCACGATGGTCTGCGGAATTTCAGGATGGCGGTTGTAGATAAACGCCAGGAACTCCTTCACAAAGCGCCCGATGGCGGGGACGGGAATATCGTCGAGCTGACCGGTCGTCCCGGACCAGATCAACACCACCTGATCCTGTACGTCCATCGGCTGGTACTGCGGCTGTTTCAGCAGTTCGATCAAGCGCTCGCCACGGTTCAACTGCGCTTTCGTCGACGCGTCCAACTCGGAGGCGAACTGCGCGAAGGCCTGCAATTCGTTGTAGTAGGCCAGGTCGAGGCGCAAACGGCCCGCCACCTGCTTCATCGCCTTGATCTGCGCGTTGCCACCGACGCGGGAGACGGAAATCCCCACGTTGACCGCCGGGCGAACGCCGGCGAAGAACAGGTCGGATTCCAGATAGATCTGCCCGTCGGTGATGGAAATGACGTTGGTCGGAATGTACGCGGAGACGTCGCCCAACTGCGTTTCAATAATCGGCAAGGCGGTCAACGACCCACCGCCCAACTCATCGGAGAGCTTCGCGGCGCGCTCCAGCAAGAAGGAGTGCAGGTAGAAGATGTCGCCCGGATAGGCTTCACGACCCGGCGGACGGCGCAGCAACAATGAAATCTGGCGATAGGCCACCGCGTGTTTCGACAGGTCATCGTAGACGACCAGCGCGTGCTGCCCATTGTCGCGGTAATATTCACCGATGGTGCAACCGGCTAACGGGGCCAGGAACTGCTCGGAAGCCGGATCGGCCGCCGTCGCGGCGACCACCGTGGTGTACTCCATCGCGCCGTATTTCTCAAAGATATTGACGACCTGCGCCACCGTCGACTGTTTCTGGCCGATGGCGACGTAGACGCAGTGCACGCCTTTCCCCTTCTGGTTGAGGATGGTATCCACACAGACCGCGGTTTTCCCCGTCTGCCGGTCGCCGATGACCAGTTCGCGCTGTCCGCGCCCAATGGGGATCATCGAGTCAACGGCTTTCAGACCGGTCTGCAACGGTTCCTTCACCGGCTGGCGCTCCAGCACACCCGGAGCGCGCGACTGGGTCGCACGGAACTCCGTCGCGGCGATCGGCCCTTTACCGTCAATCGGCTGCCCGAGCGCGTTCACCACGCGACCGACGAGCGGCTCGCCCACCGGTACCTGGACGATACGGCCGGTCGTGCGCACGGTGTCGCCTTCGCGAATCTCACGATCCGACCCGAGCAGGATGCACCCGACGTTGTCCTCTTCCAGGTTGAGCACGATGCCCATCACGCCGCCGGGAAATTCCAGCAACTCGCCGGACATCGCGTCGGAGAGGCCATGCACGCGGGCAATGCCATCACCGACTTGAATCACCTGCCCCACGCCACGTTCGCGCAGATCATTGCCGAAGTTTTGAATCTCCTGGCGGATAATCGAGCTAACTTCTTCTGGTCTAATATTCATAACGTTCAACCCCTCACAGGGTCTGCATTCATGTCCAATGCTGCCATCAGGGCAGTAACGATCACACGCCTGTCATCAGGGTGCGTAGTTGCTCCAGAGTGGTCCGTGCGCTCGCATCAATCACGCGGTCGCCCATCATCAACACCATGCCGGCGAGCAAATTCGCATCGACGGCCTGGCTCAGTTGAATGGACGCCCCCGTGCGGTTGGTGAGCGCTTGAGTCAGCGCGCTGGCCTGGCTCTCGGTGAGTGGCACGGCGGAGGTGACGGTGACGGGCATGACCCGGCGCGCCACGTTCCACAGTTCCGTATAAATATCGTGCAACAGGCGCATGTCCGGGTCGTGTCCACGCTTGATCAGCATAAACAACACCGCCAGCACTTGCTGACCGGCGCTCCCCTGCACCACTTGCGTGACAATGCGCTCTTTTTGGTCGCGGGGAATCTCCGGGTGCGTCAACACTGCGCGGAGTTCCGGGTTGGCATCCATTACGTCCGCCAACGCCGCCAGCTCTTGCGACCATTCCGCCGTTTTTCCTTGTTGTGCTGCAAGACCGTATAACGCTTCCGCATAGCGGCCCGCAATGCGCCGTGGCAACATGCGTCTGTTTCCAATTTCCGGGCACGTGTCGGGTGCTGACACCCTACGCACCGCCCTTAGACTATCGGTGACTGGCCCGCCGGTTGATCGAACTCGCGAATCACCTGGTCGATGACCGCGGATTGCAGATCAGGCGTCAACTGGCTGCGCAAGGCGCGCGACGCCGCCATCACGGCGATGTCCGACATCTCCGTGCGCAGGTCGCGCCGCAATTGCTCGCGGTCCAACGCCAACTGCGCTTGTGAGCGTTCGTGCAGCCCTTTGAGTTCTTCCTGCGTCGATGCGATCATGCGTAAGCGGGTCGCATCGGCATCCTTCATGGCTTGTTCCATTTTGGCGCGCGCTTCGTCAGCGATTTGCGCGAGGTGCCCCTCGTATTCCTTGCGGAGCGATTCCGCCTGCGTGCGCTGCGCTTCCGCGCCTTCCAGACTATTGGCGATCTGCTCCTGCCGCTGCCGCATAATTTCCTCCACCGGACGATAGAGGTATTTAATGAGCACCACCAGCAACAGCACGAACGCGACGCTCTGTGCGGCGACGACTTTAAGATTAACACCAAGACTTGTTAGAATATCTTCCACTGCCTACTCCTCAGACGATGGCACAGACACTGCAGACCGCGCCATCGGATACCGCCCTCCGCGTGTGTGGGCGGAGATCATACGCCGTCACCGGACGTATAGTGAAGGATTAGTGCCCGGTGGCTTTCACGATGGCCAGGATATCGGCGGTCGCCGGCAGTTTGCCCAGCAGCAGGAAGCCCAATACCAGCGCATAAATCGTCAACGATTCGATCAGCGCGAGGCCGATGATCATCATGGACAGAATGCGGCCGCCGGCTTCCGGCTGGCGCGAAACGCCTTCCAACGCGCCGCGAACGGCGGTTCCCTGACCGATACCGCACCCGGCGGCGGCCAACGCGGTCCCGATCCCAATAGCGAGTGCTAGCGCAGCAAAGTACAACATGGTTTTTTCCTCCAACAACATCCCCGGAACCGTGTTCCGATGGGTGATTAGATATGGGTGCGCATGCTAATGCGCGGGGGCTTCCGCCCCGTCATGATTCGTATCGTGTTTTTCGGTGGCGAGCGAGATATACACCGTAATGAGCAACGAGAAGACGAAGGCCTGCAGGAAGATGGTCAAGATCTGTAACGGCAACAACACCACCGCCACCAGCGGATGCATCTGCGTGGCCAGCGCCGAGATGACCTGCTCTTCCCCGTTCATGTTGCCGTAAAGACGCATGGAGAGCGACACAATGCGCACGAACTCGGAAATCACTTCCAACGGCAAGATCAAAAAGGCCATAAAGGGTACGGGCCCCAGGAAATGCGCCAGGTAGCGGATACCATGCGTTTTAAAGCCAAAATATTGCACGGCGACGAAGCCGACGAGCGCCAAGCCTAACGTCACCGACAAACTGGCGGTCCCGGATTTCAGGATCGGAATGAGCCCGAGAAAGTTCGCCACCACGATGTAGAGAAAGAAGGTGGCGATGAAGCGCCCGTAGACGCGCCCGCGCTCCCCCATCACCATGACCGGGATGCCGTATAACGCCTCGATCACCCATTCCAGGACATTCTGCGTACCGCTGGGAATCAACTGACGCCGGCGCATGCCGAAAATGCCGAAGAGGGCGATGATGACGAAGGCCATCATGGAGATGATGAAGAACCAACCCTGGGTATCGAAGAACGGGACGTGTTCTTCGTGCGCGACGGGTGGCGCCTGCGTGGTGGCGGTGGTCGCGTTCGCCGCGGGATGCTCCGGCATTGCCTGCGCGATGACAATGGGTGTATTCACAAATTGTGCCGACCATTCGTTCACGACGAGAACCTTCTTCTTTGTACGGCGTACCAGGCAAGCGTGGCGAGCATGGCCACGGGCAGGATGGATACGCCAACAATAAATCCTAGTGGGCTCACTTTGATGGCTACAAGTAACACGGCCATCCCCACCCAAAGTATAAACTGTGATACTAGGAGCCAGAGCATCGCCAAACGGTATCCGCCGTCGCGCGCAATGATCCGCCCCGTCTGTCGCGCGATTAGGTAGAGCGCGATGGCCAACGCCGCCCCGGAGAGAAATCCGAGCCATCCCGCCGGAAAACAGAGCGCTCCCACACTGCTTACCACGACGCCTAGCCCGATCATCATGCGCAACACGGCGTCGGTAAAGCCGAGCGTGTTCGGGTCCCAGGCTGAGTCGGCGATGGGCATAGAGGGATAGTTCGTGACATTAATCACGATCCCCTTTTGATTTTTCATGCTTTTCTGATTTTTCCCAATTTTCTTCCGCGGCGCGCTGCTCCTCCGCGGTGGGAACCGGCTGCTGCTGCATCACGCGCGCGGCAATCCGGTACAAATCCCAGAAGCCGACCAGCGTGCCGAGCACCAGCCCGATGAGCGCACCGGTCATCGCATGACCGAACGCACGCCCGACAAGGTACCCGAGGGCGAAGCCACCGAAGCTCATCGACACCAGCACAAACGCACCGGCGATGAGCGCAAAGCCGTTGAGCTCCCCTTGCCGCCATTGTCGAGCCATGACGCCTCACTGCGCGCAGATGAGCGCGAACAAAACCAGCGTAGCATAACAAGGGCAGACACTCGCTGTCAAGGCATTTCGGAAGCAAACCGCCACGCGGCGACGACACGTATACTCAGCTTCAGCGTATAGCGTCAATACGGTTCACATAAGAAATTTCAGTGTCCCGCCCGAAGGCCGATAATTCATCAGCCCAGGGTAGCTGGGCTATTAGCCCGAAGGGCTCGTATGCTATAGCCCTGGGCAACGCCCAGGGTGGCAGGGTCGTAGGGCAATCAGCCCTGTCAGGGCGGCATGCAAGGAGCACAAAAATGTCACATTCTGAACGCAGATGCATGCAAATCATTGATCACAAATTCCGAGCCAGCGCATGGACACATGCGCTGTTTGTGGGATGAGCATGTCGCCCTGACAGGGCTAGCCCATGGGCATTCTATAGCCCTGGGCGTTGCCCCATATACACTAAAATAAGGCATATCGACAGCCTTGATCGTCGTTTTGACACGCGTTGCTCCCGGTGTGAATGAGCGTGGTCAATGGAGATGTTCACGCCTTCATCCCTGGAGAGCGAACAGCGGCTACGCCGTATTTTAGTGCGAATGGGGCGTTGCCCAGGGCTATAGAATGCGAGCCCTTCGGGCTTGCAGAATTCCCAGACGCCAGACGCTAGACGCCATACGCTAAACGCTTGCTCACACCACGAGACAGGCTGCACGACATGACGCAATGCGTTGACAACAGATAAATTACGCTCCCTGTGTTACCGAAATATTTCAACCGCGGGAATTCTCACAAATCGCCGAATCTCTTCACATACTTTCGCACGGCCATCTGGTATGGTAAATCGATAAGCAAGTAGGAGGAGCGTTCAATATGACGAGCTACGTGAACCGATTTCGTCTCGTGCTGCTGACGGTCAGCGTGTTAGTGGCCTGTGCCGTGAACGCGGCGCCTGCTGCGCCGCCTGCGCTCTCGCCGATGTTCTATCCCATCCAGGGCGTGGCGACGATTATCGAGCCCGGCGGACAATTCTATACCAATCTGGGCGACAAGGCGCAACTCTATCGCGGGGCCATGTTGCGCGTCGTGCGCGACGGGCAGGAAATTGCGCGGGCCAAGGTGCTCAAGGTCGACCGGCTGGACTCCATCGCCCAACTGCTGCCGCCATATCAAGGGTTACTACTGGAAGCGGGCGATACCGTACAAGTCGTGCAAAATCCCGTTCCCGCCACGCCGCGCCATCGACTCCCCAGTAACGAGCCGACACTCACGCGCGATGATGACCTGTTGGTGATACTGCTCACCCTCTTCGCCGTGGGCACGGCGTTCCATTAAGGGCTGACCGCGCAAAGCGGTGTACTGCGCCTTGGCTCCCAGCCCGTCCCCTCACGCCGCACGGCTGCGGTCGCGATACGTAGGGGAGAGAGGCCGTCCGTGGCGCGCCTGTGGCGCGACCGTATCCGTGTGGCGTAAGGGAGCCGGATGCCAATTTGGGAACGCCCCGTCGCTCTCGCCGCACGGGTCGGCAGGCGAAACAGGCGCGCCACAGCGGGCGCGCGCTACACCGAGGAGAGGGCCGTAGCATGAGCGCCCTCACTTCCCGCGGTAGGGGCCGCCCGCTGTGGCGGCCCGTGGTCGTGCTTTGGTGTCTCATGTTCGCGTAAGCGGCAAGGTGCGCCGCTTGGGCTCACACCCCCTCCCCTCTCGCCGCACGGCTGCGATCACGACACGGTGCGGACCGCCACGGAGGGCGGCCTACAACCATTCGCACAACCTTACGCCTATGCCAAACCGCGCCATACCAAAACGCTTCGGGGCGCCCACATGGGCGCCCCGAAGCGTTACCGGATTGTCATGCCGCGTTAGTTGTCCGGGGTCGGATCATCCAGCACTTGCAGGAACAAATCATGCTGCGCGGGTGGGCTGACCGGCGTCGTCAGATTCCACAACAAGTAGGGGTACGGTGGCACGACGCTACGCGTTTCCGTGGTCAGCACCCAGGTACCGGCCTTTGTCCCCTGGCGGGTGACGGTGATCGAGCCATCCGGCCCGCTGATCTCCATCGGCAGCATGCGCTCCGGCATGCTGACATTGGGCACGGCCGGACCCACGCTGGAGCGTTGCTCGGTGACGAGCCGTCCGCTGCCATCATAACGCCAGGTGCGGTAGAAGGCGCGCGCGCCCTGCCCGTCGGTATGCTGGCGCGTCCAGTAGAGCCAGATGCGCGGCACGGGTGTCACCGCCGGCGGCGTGGCCGTACTGAAACGTTCCACGGTGATGGTCGGGTTGACGTCCGAGCCGACGTGCGTGGTCAGGCGCTGCACGCGGGGCGTGCCGATCAACGATACGCTGGTCACCGTGCCCGTGAGCACGCGGACTACGCCGCGGTACGGGTCGACACTCAACATGACGCCTCCCGCCGTGACGGGATACTCTTGCGTCGCATCCGTCACCGGCAACGGCGTGGCCGTTCCCCCATTCACCTGCACAGAGAGATTCGACCAGTCCAACGACTTCCCGCCGGTAAAGACGGTCTTCGTCGCGTTCGGCGTCAACGTTTCCGTCTCCCCACCGGCCGGTGGGGTGTCCATTTGCAGTTGCAGCAACTTTTTCGCACCGTCATAGTTGATGGTGAACTGCGCGAAGTACAGGTCGGTATTCCCGTCGCTCACGCGGCGTCCCTGGAAGATCAGGCAGAGCTTCCCACTTGTTTCATCAATCCACGCTTGCGGGCGTCCCACATTGGTATACGCCAGATTGATCGTCGAGATGGGGACGTCGATTTTCCAATCCGGTTGCGCAATGTCAAGCGCCGAGGTGGCATAGGCGTAGTACAAGCCACGGACACTATCGGACCCACCCTCGTAGATGACCAGACCTCCGACACCGACGGGTATGCTCGCCGTCAAGAGCACGGGCTTCTCACGCACGGTGAGTACGGAGGGCTCTCCGGCCTTCACCTGGTTCGTCGCGGGAATCATCCACTTGAACGCCTGGCCGTCGGGGAAGGCCTTGCCGCTCGGGTTATTCATGTCAAACGGTTTGTACGCCAGGTACGAGAAGGGATGAAAATCCTTCTTCCCGTTTTGCGTGATGCACTGCACCGCATTGACCGACCAGACCAGCCACTGTGTGTTGCCGGCGCCCGGCGCCACGGCGGGCGTGGTAAAGCGAATGGGATGCGGGCCTTTATCGCCGGCCACGCCGGGATCGGCCAATTGCAGGCGCAAGCCATCCATCATCGCGCCGTCCATGATCGGCATCCACGGATGCGACAGAATTTCCACCATCGTTTCCGTCGGGCCGTGCAGCCATGTGGTTTTGGTAAGCGCGGTGACGGTGACTTTGCCCGTTGCCACATCGACCGCCTGCGCATAGCCATACCAGACATCAGCGGGATCAGTCGCTTTACTGCGGATATTCCGCAGCACGATCAGGTCTACCGTCAAGGGCGACGCCCCTAACGCCGTGCATGAGACGAGATCGCGCACTTGCCTGGCGACCGTGAGCGGCATCGTCAGCTCGGTCGCATTGATGCCGGTCACCGCCGTCGTCAGGCGTTTCACGCGATGGAACCAGATATTGGTATCGGTCTCGATCGGCTTATTGGTCAGCGGATCGAGAATCGCATTCGGCGCAATATCACCCTGCGCGTGTTCGCTGCTGCCATTGAAGAGCGGGGTATTGCTCGCCACCCATACGCCGAGATCATCGTTGATGGGGTTACCGAGACTATCCTTGCCCGGTAACACCATGGCGGTGGGCCAGCTTTCCGTGCCAGTGAGATAATTGGTCCAGGCGAAGCCGCCCTGTTTGCTGGCGTCAAAGACCGGCCGCGGGTCAAACGTTGCCGTGCGCTCGCCCGGTACCACCATGGAGAGCGGCGACTCATTGACGCGCAGGCTGAGGGTGCTGCCCACTTCGTTACTGTCGCTATCCGGCACGTTCAACGCGCCGGTGTAGGTGCCCGTCGGCTGTTGATAATCAACCACCGGCAGCGGGAAATCGAACAGGCGGCCATAGTTGGCGCTCGCGCCCGCCGGGCTCTTGAAGAGCGTCCAGTCAGTGGGAAGCCGCACTGGGGCTAAGGCGAGGGGTTGCACCGCGGTAATCGCGCGGTAGCTCACATTACCCCCGTTATACACGACCGAGGAATACCCGCTGCGGTGCAAGGCATTCAGCAAGGCCGGATCGGTCGCAGCAGTGGTCACGTTATAGGTCGACAGCCCCTGAATTCCCAAGCCACCATTCTCATTAATCCCATTATTGATTCCGGCGCCGGAGATCGTTTGGTTCCCGGTATTCTCCAGCGTGCCCCGGCGCAGCACTGACAGCGCGCCCGGCATGCCCGACGCCATACGCCCAAGATCGAACAGTTGTGTCGGCACATGCAACGCTCGCACCGGGGACACCCCCATGCTGGTACCCAGCGGTGAGATGCCTGTATTTAAATTAACTATCGGATCTGCGATGAGAGTCGGCAGTACCAGATAATACGGCTCGCCCTTATCCCACACCTGGTTGCCGTTTGTGTCGAGGAAAATACGCATTTCCGATGCGGCGAGTGCGATGGGCACCTCGGTGGCGTTGTCAATAAAGACGTACCCACCGTTGCTCGATGGCTTCACGCCCAAGCTCGTCAAATCCAGGTCGGCCGTATAGTCTTCGCCTTTACTCTGATAACCACCGTCGAACTGGTGCGTGGGCACCTGACGGGTGAAGTGTACATCCGCCGATTGCGTCGGATTCAACGGCACCCCGCGCGGCAAGTCCATCGCGGCTTCGTTCAGCCGCAAATGCTTCTCCAGGTACGGGTCGTAGTGGAACCCATCCCAGCGCGGTCCGGCGATCGGCAAGACGCCGAACTTGTACCCGTTCGCCGCCGTCAAATCGTCATTAAAGTCCCACGTGCTGGGATTGCGCAGGTCAACGGGTGAGATAAGGAACCGTTGTTGCGCGTTCATAGTCCAATTTGAGGCATTCGCGACCGTCACGGTGGACGAACTGGCGATATGCCCCGGCGCCAGACTACTCCCGAGATCCACGACATCAGGGGCGGGATCGTTCGCGATGGTCACGCCGACCGGATTGGTGAGAATAAAGTCCGGAAACCAGTCCGTGCTCACTGCCGCACGCTCGCACGGCATTTCTGTAGACAACATCACCGCCGAGTCAAACCGCCACTTGACTTGCTGCACCGTCGCGCGCCAGCCGTACGGCAATAGCGAAACGCCGGTGGCGCTGCTGCCGGAGATATAGCTGTACCAATCGGGCTTCAGCGGCACGTTAATCGTGTTGGCGGAAATCTTCAGCGAGTTTTTCGGAATATTGACGAGCAACGGCGAGCCGGTGTCCGGATCGATCTGGTTCCACACGGTGAACGTTTTCACCGTATCACTATGATCGGGCGTATCGCCGTTGGTACGCGTGGGGCCGAGCAGCGCCATCTTCGTGGCATCGGCCTTGTCCTTAATATAGCCGTTGTAATAGAGCCGGATGACAAATTCGTCGGTCCAGTCTATCAGCATCGGCGTCTCTTTGTGCGCACTGATCAGTTTGGTGTGGGCGTCGTCCTGCACGCCGCGATAGCTCTTCCCGTCCGCGGTCAACTGGTTCATGCCCAACGCCGTGTTCGACTTCGGCGGCGTGAACAGCGAGAGCGTCAAGTTATCGTTCAGCCTGACCTCCGGAAGCCCGGTGGCCTTTACCGGATTGGTCACGTTCAACTTGGGCTGCGTCCCATCGGTGTGGCTATACGGATCATCAGTGTCTTTCACCTTCACGTAGAAGGTAAAGGTCTGCTGGTAGTCCGTGGTCTTCTGCGTCTTCGGATCCTTTAAGTCGGCTTTCAAGGTGTAGCCGTTCCCGTTATTCGCGGTATTCACCCAGGAAATCTGCCAGAGTTCCTTGTTCGCGTAGACCGGGAATTTCCATTTCTGTCCGGCTTGCCCGGCTTTCGTGAAGGTCAGCTTGACGCCGTTCGTGATGAGAATCGGTGTTCCGGCGACAATGGTGTCCGGAATATCGATCCAATCCACGTTATTCATCGAGTACTGCGCCTTCGACGTATCGCCCGGATTGATGCGTACATAATAGGTGAGGTCCGTGCCGCCGACATACTCGCCGGCAGAGAGCAACACCATGGCCTTGGTGGGGTCGCCGATATAGGTCACCTGACGCGTCACCTGCGGAATGTCCTGCGACGTACTCGGTGGGATGATCGGCGGCAGTTCGACAATCGGCTGCGTATGCGACGAGACGTTATCGGGCAGGGTATCATAGAGCTTAATGCCATCTACCAAACCACGCCCGGTGTTGCGCACGGTCACCACACACTTCCACCAGTGGATATCCTCGGTCTCGCCCGGCGGGGTAGCCAGCGTGATGCTCTTCGAGACGGAGAGCGATGACGGTACCAGCGCCCCACCCTCTTCCGGCGGAATATAGCCACCGCCGGGGCCTTGCGGGTTCATCGGCTGGTCATTCAGGTTGGTGCGATCGCCGAAGGCGTAAATGTAGTGATCGCGTGACGCCTGGAAGAGGATCGCCCGCCCTCCGGGATAGGTCGGCGGACCGACGACCGGCGAGGCGAAGACCCGGTCGCGCATATTTTTCGCGACGAAATACTTGTCGGGCGCACCTGCGGTTGTCTTATTGAAGGTGACGGCGTACAGGTAATGATCGTTCGTGCCAAAGAACGCGGTGTAGCTGAGCGCTTTGGTCAGCGGTTCGACGTTCGTTGTAATCGCCGGCGAGGTGCGGATTCCGCCGGTGGGACGGGTGAAGCGCCAGAGTGGCGTCAGATCGTTGGCAAACGCCAACAATTCGCCATCCAGCGTCCCGACGATAAGGACCTGCTCGTCCTGTTGTTCCAGGGTCAGCCCCGGGTCTTTGAGCAAGACATCCGTGAGCGGGCTTGTCAGATCCACCTCGCCGGGCACCGCGTCCGGGCTGTCTGCTGCTGGGGTGGAGACACTGGCCAGCGTATTGGCGGTGGGCAACGCCGTGTCCCCGTACAGCTTCACACGCCGGTCTTTTATCAGCCCGCGCGTGTCCGCCACGTACAGCCGCTTTTTATCCGCTTTGGCGAGATCGGTAGCGAGTATGAGCGGTAGCGGTAACCAACCGCCGTCGGTACCATTCCATACCGCCGTCACCGTGGTGACCGTGGTCTTGCTTTCCGGAATCACGGCCGCGGTGCTGGTAATGCCGCCAAAATCCTTGGCATCTAACCATTTGCTGATGGCGGCGAGCTGGCCCCCGGTTTCCGGATCGAAGCAGTAGAACGTCCCCTTAAGATAATCCGTCCCATCCTCAGTGCCGATAAAGATCCGTTCGGCGCCGTTGACGGTGGTAATGGTCGGACTCGCGGTAAAGGGCCGGTACGAGGGCTCCGTCGCGGCATCCTGTACCTTGTTGCCGTTCAGATCAGAATAGCCACGCATCCAGAGCAGGCGTTGATCGTCACTCGCCGCCAACGTATCCAGCGCCAGCAGATACCCTCTATTGACATCCGAGACATTGACTCCGATAAAGAGGCGACCCCCCACTTTCTCCAGCGCCGGAGACGAGGAAATGGTCGGGATACCGGTGTCGCCCTTCGGCAGCGTCACCACGTACTTCCAGCGGAGCGTTCCGTCGTCATTGATCGCGTAGATCACGCCGTTATCCGTGGCAAAATAGATGGTCTGGTTATTATCGACCGCCGGCGACGAATGCACGGCGCTGATACGGTCCATCGGCAATGCGGTCGCGGGCGGGAATTTCCAGCGCAGGTTGCCCGAGCGGTCTACGCAATAGAGATGTCCTTGTTCCGACGTTTGCGACCCGACGCGGGAACTCGCCGCATGGTCGCGCGCCGCGGTGTGCGGCGTGGTGAGAATCAGATAGGTCTGTTGAATACTCCCGATGATGCCAAAACTCTCATAGTTCGCACCCGAGGTTGGATCGGTGATAAACACCTCCATGCCCACCCGGAACTGTGATGAGTCATTGACCTGCAGTTGGGCGATGCTATCGCCGACCCCGATCGAGGCGATCGCGCTGCCGTTGCTCGCCTTGATGCCGTTCACCAGCGTCACCCCGGTGACGGCTTGCGGCGAATCCACCGTACCTACGACGATAAACTCGTCGGACGTGGCGGAACCCGTCGCATCACTGCGCTGCGAGGTATAGACGGTCGGCGAGGAGTACACACGTCCCATCTCCCCATCATCATTGAAACGCCAGCGCAGCCGGCCGCTTGACGCGTTATAGGCGATCAAGGAGCCGCGCGGGTCGGAATAGGCGCCTTGCCCCAATTCATCGGTCGTGCCCACATAGAGCACGCCGAGCGGCGCGGTGGTATCGGCAAAGCCGAGCGCCGGCGAGCTTTCCAACGTGCTGCCGGTATTCGCGTACCAGCGCAGATCGTTGGTGCGCGGGCCGCTCACATCGGCAAAACCGGTGCGCTGATTATCGCCATGGAAGGTGTTCCATTCCACACTCACTTCCGGCACCGCCGGTAAGTCAGGCAAGACCGGTGGGGAACCCGCCGGGCCGAGCGGTCCAATCGCATAGAGCAGCCCATCGGCGCCGCCAATAAAGACGGTCTGCGCGGGCCCGACGGACGGGGAGGTGCGCAACGGCAAGACGATGCCACGCACCACGCGCACAATATCGCCGCCTTCGCGTAACCGTGACGGGCCTTGCCGGACGGTGATGGTGCCCGCGAGCGAGCCGATGATAATTTGCGAGCCCACCGGATAGCTGATGGTGAACGTCACCTCGGTGAGATCGGTCAGCAGGGCGGGAGTACCGCCGGCGACGTTCACCGTCCCTCCCGTGCCGATCGCATCCTTTACCACCGATTGAATGGTATAGGCCGTGGGGTCGCCACTGATGGTACAGGGCCAGGCATCCCCCGGATTGATACCTTCCGGTAGCGTATCGAAGTGCAAGGCCGTCCGCGGTTTCGCTGGATCAAGCGGATCGTAATTCGACGCAAACCCGTAGACGGTGGGCAAGTCGATATCCGAATCGACGGTGATCACATTGCCATTCAGCGCGGTAATGACCCCGAGCGCGGTAATCGATTGTCCGCTGAACGGGAGCTGAATCGCAATATCATCGCCGACGGCTATCCCTGCCACAGACGTAACGGTCAGTCTACGCATTTTTCCGGTGGCCGGATCGAGCTGCGGCCCAACGACCGCCAGGGAAGTGGTGGGGTTCGGCGGTGACGTGACGCTGACAATCTGTCCGAGCGTATCCGTCACGCTGCCATCCGGGCGCGAAATCTGCACCCGGTCGCCCACGCGGAAGACGGTCACCGACGCCACCGGCAGCGCCGTGGTACCCGCCGCGACCGACTTGGTGAGGATGGTCGCGAGGGCGGAGCGGTCCGGCAGATAACTCCACTGTACCGTGCCCGTACCGGGCGCCAGGCTATAGAGCGCCCCGGCGTCAGACCCGACATAGACGCGTCCGGTCGAATCAATGACCGGTGAGGAGGTAATGGACGTGGGCAGCGAGTTCAGCCAGCGCAACAACGGACTCGGCGCGTTGGCATCCGCCACATAGGCGGCGTCGCGATAGACGGTGATCTGTTCCGTGTGGCTCAGGCTCACCCCGGTATTCCCCACGCTGCTGTCAAACGCTTGCAGGTACGCTTTCAGCCCAGCGCCCGGTATGGTGATGTTGGGCACCGTCCCGAGCGTCAGGAATGCGCCGCTATAGATCCCCGCCTCATCCGCCAGGCGATAATAAATGGTGGCGGACGCCTTGGTGGCCGAGGTCGGCAGCACCGTAACGGCGACTTCCACGCCGGACAACACGCCCGCCGTCAATGTCACCGGTGACACCGTGGGCACACCCACAACGCCTAACTGCTTATTATCCATCAGGTACACCGTGCAGAAGTTGGTGTTGCCGGTGGTGTGGAAGCCAAAATTGACGTACTGGTTTGCCGAGGTAAAGGTGGGATGCAAACGCCCGACGATCGTCAACGCATTGCCCGACAGACTATAGACCGTCGTATCGGGCGTCGGCGGC
>DASXVL010000298.1:0-10614 GCA_036504255.1 Armatimonadota bacterium
AATGGCCAGGCGGTCGGCGGATGGTTTCCACTGGGCAAGGGACGCTGTCTCTTCCTGGCGACGCTATTCGACCCGGTCAACCCGATGGGGTATGGCCGCTATCCGACCCTGCCGACCCAGATCTATGACGCGTTCAACCTGAAACCCCGCCTCGTTTCGCGCGATGTGGACCTGTTCTTTGATCCCGGTTTTCGTCAGAACATCAGTATCGAGCGCCTGGCGCTACGCTGGAAGCAGTGGGGGGTGCGCACGATCCACGCCGCGGCATGGCACATCTACCCCAAATTCCCGTACGACTATGCGCTGCTCATCAAGGTGTGTCATCAAAACGGCATTGCCGTCTACGCGTGGTTCGAACTACCGTATGTGAGCATGATGTTCTACGACCAACACCCACAGTGGCACGAAAAAACTGCACGGGCGCGCCAGGTGCTGGTGGACAACCGCTTGATCAAGACGGACGACGCACTCCCGGGGTGGCGTAAACCGGTTGCGATTGAAGAACCGGCTTGCCGCAAAGCCGTACTCGCCTATGTGACGGATCTGTTGCATGAGTATGACTGGGATGGCGTGAACATTGCCGAGTTATATTTTGAGTCGGTGAATGGACCAGACGATCCGACGAATTTCGTCCCGATGCACCCATACGTGCGTACAACCTTTCGTGCCAAATATGGCTATGATCCTGTCGAGGTAGTTACCGCCGGGTCCAAGCATTTTTGGAAAACACATCCGCTAGCCTGGCAGCAGTTCACGGCATTCCGCGCCACACTGCTTGATGAAATATATCGTGATGTGCTCACGGCCCTCAAACCCTTCCAAAACGGCACGCGGCAGAGCGGTCCGAAAGAAGTGGTGGTCACTGCCCTCGATACCTTGGGCGCGCCGGAGATTCAGCGCAATACCGGACTTGATATCCGGCATCTCCTGGGCATGATGACCGCCGGCAACGCCCCGGCGCTGCCGGGTATACCGCGTTTCAATTTCACGCTCAATGTCGAAGACCCGCAGCGTATGTGGAATAACCCGCCTGACCGCTATCTGGCGATCGGCGCGCGCTACGCGCCACTGGTGACAGATGCCTCGCGGTTGATGCTGGACATCAATATCGTTGACATCCCCAACCATAAAAAACTCTTTGTGTCGGATTTACCAACCGGCCTTGAGACGCTGCAACTGGTGCGCAACGCGCGCACTGTCGCCTCGCATGTCATTTTGTACAGTGAATCGTCGTTGCTCGAATCTGATGCGATGTTGCTCGGCGCCGCCTCGGCGTCTGCGAGCACCTGGAAATCGGCAACAACAGGCGATGATATTTCTGTACTGGGATCGACGTTCCTCTCGGGGTACGACCAACATGATCAAGTCACGGTCGATGGCATCGCCAGTGAGGTGAATGATCTTGGCGAGATTGCCCTCGCCAAGGGGCAACATCGTTTGCTGGCCCATGACAGCTTGATACAACGCGCGACACATGATGTCCCAGTTATTCATCTGCAAGGGCTTACCGGGGAACTGCGTCGCACAACCGTGCTGTCCGACGCGCTGACGGTGGCATACCAGAGCAACGGACCATGCCTTATTACCGTTGACGAGAAGCCACGCACGATGTCGGTCGACGGGAAGCGCGTGAAGTTGGAGATCTGGCAGGGCATGGGTACATGGACGGTCCGTTGTCCGGCCGGTGAACATACGGTGATCCTGACCGCACAAGGCAGCACGCTGTTTGCCGCAGAGATTGCCAGCGCCCTGTCATCCTGGATTATTGTGCTTTTTGGCGGACTGGCCTGTGCCCTGCTGTTTTTCCTGATCGTCCTCACGCACGTCCATCCACGCTTGCGTCCGGCGCGCGTGCCGACTTGTCAAGAATAAGGATTCGCTGCTATGAACGCCATTCTCGATATTTTGTTTCTGGTTTCCGTCGCCATCATCTGGTTTATGATCGGCTATCAATTCATCCTGACGTTATTTGGCTACGTGCTCTATCTCAAGTCCGCACGTGAGCGCGACGAAATATTGCGCAATCCGCCCGAATACCCGGATGTCACGATTTTGGTGCCGGCGCATAATGAGGCGGTGGTGATCGAAGGCACGGTACGCAGCCTGCTCCGCCTGGAGTATCCGGCTGATAAGCTGCACTTGCTCGTGATTGACGACGCCTCGACCGATCACACCGGTGAGATTCTCGATCGTCTTGCCGCGGCGGATGCACGTGTCAGTGTGATGCACCGCAGGCCGCCCGAAGGTGGAAAAGGCAAGTCCGCCGCGTTGAACGCGGGATGGCAAGCCGTCACCAGTGAGATCATTGCCGTGTATGATGCGGATAACCGCCCGGAGCCGGATGCGTTAAAATTGCTGGTCGCTCACCTGGTACGCCATCCGAAGCTGGGCGCGGCGCTGGGTAAGTTCCGTACCGGTAACAAAGACCGCAATATACTGACGCGTTTCATTAATATCGAAGGCCTGAGTTTCCAGTGGATCGTGCAAGCTGGTCGTTGGCAATTATTAGGCATTGCCACCTTGCCGGGGACGAATTTTATTATTCGCCGTTCGGTGCTGGAGCAGTTAAACGGATGGGATGTTGAGGCGCTCACCGAAGACTCAGAGCTGAGTATTCGTATCTATCAAGCCGGCTATCAAATTGCCTTTGTGCCGTATTCCGTCACCTGGGAGCAGGAACCGGAAACATTCCAGGTGTGGCTGAAACAACGGACGCGCTGGGTGCGCGGCAATAATTATGTTATCGCCAAGCTGATGGGCTCGTTGTGGAAGTCAAAATCGAAGGTGCTGGCCATCGAGATGATGTACACGTTATCGTTGTACTACTTATTCTTGTTGGCGATAGTGCTTTCGCACGTCATCTTTATCCTGGGGTTGTGCCACGTCAATGCGATTTCCGTCTACGGGCCGTATACGCTGGTGTGGATTATCGCCTTTTTCCTGTACGTCTTTGAGATTTTTCTCGCGCTGACCTATGATGGCGAAGCGACCGGCAAGAATCTACTGGCCACGTTGTGCATGTATTTTACGTATTGCCAGGGGTGGTTGCTCGTCGTGTTTCGGGCCTTCTACGCCGACTACATTCGGCGCGAGCAGCGCGTGTGGGATAAGACCGTCCGCTTTGATGAGATGAATGAAGCGGCAAAGAATTCAGATGTGACGCGGTAACCCGGCCTGCAAGCTAGCCGTGAGCTATCGAGTTTTGGTATACTATACGAGAAAACATCGGTGGCGGCCTCTCATAAAGGTCGCCATTTGAATGTATATGCGTGAAGGAGATGTAGCGTCCATGTCAGTGCAGACTTCCGGACTCTCCGTTGATGCCCTGCAGGAGAAGGCCAAGGTCATTCGCCGCCACGTGGTGGAGATGATCTGTGCCGCGAAATCAGGCCATCCTGGTGGGTCCCTCTCAGCGGCAGATCTGGTAACCGCCCTCTATTTCGGTGGCATTTTGCGCCATGATCCGACCAACCCCGCCGACCCCAACCGCGACCGCTTCATTCTGAGCAAAGGGCATGCCGTGCCCGTGCTCTATGCGGCGCTCGCCGAGGCCGGTTACTTACCCATCGACCAGTTGACTACCTTGCGCCAGTTGGGCAGCCCATTGCAGGGACATCCCTCGAAAGCTGACCTGCCCATTATGGAAGCCTCGACCGGTTCATTGGGCCAGGGCTTATCCGTGGGCATGGGCATGGCGTTAGCCGGGAAGTTGAATCAGGCGGACTATAAAGTCTATGTGATGCTCGGCGATGGCGAAGCGGAAGAAGGCCAGGTCTGGGAAGCCGCGATGGGCGCAGCCGCGCACCATTTGGACAACCTGGTGGCCATTCTCGACTACAATAAATTCCAACTCGACGGGTCCATCGAAGATATCCTGGACTGGGGTCCGGTGGTGGAAAAATGGCAAGCCTTCGGTTGGCAGGTGATTGAAGTGGATGGCCATGACATGGCCGCCATCCTCAAGGCCTTTGCCGAAGCGCAGACGGTGACCGGGAAGCCGGTGTGCATCGTGGCGCATACCGTGAAGGGCCAGGGCATTTCGTTTATTGCCGGCAATAACGATTGGCACGGCAAAGCCCCGTCCAATGATGAGTTGTGCAAGGCGCTCGCTGAGCTGGCCTAACCCGTTGAAAGAGGAGTAAGAATTATGCAACTCGGAAAACCAACCCGTGAGGCCTACGGTGAAGCCCTCGCCGCCCTTGGAGCGGAAATGCCGGAAATGGTGGTCTTGGACGCCGATCTTTCCAAAGCGACCATGAGCAAAAAGTTTGCCGAAAAATTCCCGGAACGCTTCTTCAATATGGGCATCTGTGAAGCGAACATGGTGGGCGTGGCCTCCGGCCTGGCCTCTTGCGGCAAAATACCCTTTGCGTCGAGTTTCGCGTCCTTCCTGATCTGTAAAGGCTTTGATCAGTTGCGCATGTCGGTCGCCTATCAGGGTGAGAATGCGAAGTTCTGCGGCACCCATTCCGGTGTCAGCATCGGCGAAGATGGCGTGTCCCAGCAGGGAATCGAAGACGTCGCCCTCGCTTGCACGCTGAACGGCTTTGTCGTGCTGGTGCCCTGTGACGAGCACGAGATGCGCGCCGCGGTGAAAGCCGCCGCCAAGCATCAGGGGCCGGTGTACATCCGCGCCGGTCGCCCGAAAGCGCCGATCATCTATAGCGAAGCCAAGCAGTTTGTCATTGGCAAGGCCGATATGTTGCGTGACGGCACTGATGTCACGCTCATGGCGATGGGGTTGATGGTCGGTCCGTCACTGGAAGCCGCCGAGGCATTAGCCGCCGAGGGTATCTCGGCGCGCGTGCTGAACATGGCCAGTGTCAAGCCGTTGGACGTTGACGCCGTGGTGAAAGCCGCGAAAGAAACCGGCGCTATTGTCGTCTCTGAAGATCATATCCAGACCGGTGGTCTGGGCGCCATGGTCGCCACCACGCTGGCGGCGAACGCCCCGGCGCCCATGGAATTCGTGAACGTCGGCGACCGCTATGCGGAATCCGGTACCTCGGAAGCGCTGATCGCGAAGTATGGCTTAACCAGTAAAGAAGTCATAGCCGCTGCCAAACGCGTCATCGCACGCAAATAGACAGCGCAAAATTGCACAAGCGTATGGGCCGGGCGGCAACGCCCGGCCCATGCTTATGGTGTCCCTCGCTGTAAGTCATCTAGCGCCCGTTGCACATCCGCTTTGCCGGCTTCCGTCGCCGCTGCATCGATACGGAAATCCATCTCGAGCACGGTCCCCTCGTGTACGTCAGGCGGCAGCACGGCGATGGGCAGATGCACGACATAGTGTTCATCTTCTCCCAACAGTAGGGTCGCCGTATCGGAGGCAATACGATCAATGAAGGCTCTCATGGGTGACACCTGCTGCACGGATGATATCCCTGGCGTATGGCATCGGCGCGCGTGGCAAAATAGACGCGGTTGTGTGCTGCGGGCAGGCGCTCGCACGTGGGGCGGTGGAAGGTGAGGCTGCGCAGGTTGCCAATGTAGCTGCCGCTAGCGGAGCGCGCCGCATTGGCGGACTGGCGATCCGACGTCACGGTAAACTGTGCGCCATCCGTCGTCACCGTAATCGTGCCATCCGTGGCTGTGGCTTTGTACGGAATGCTTGCCGCACGCAAGGCGCGCAACGTCTCCGGATGTGGATGCCTGTATTCGTTATTGTCGCCAACGGAAATGAGTGCCAGTTCCGGCTGTACCTGGGCGAGAAACGCTCCATCTGTGCCGTTGCGTGAGCCGTGGTGGGCCACCTTTAGAATGGTGCTGTGCGTCCAGTCCGATATACCTTCCCGCTCTGCGGATTCCATGTCTCCAGTGAGGAGGGCGCTGAATTTCTTAAAGGTGATACGGATGACGAGACTGTTATTGTTCGCGTCGCTGTCGGTGCCGGAGAGCAATTGCGCCGGAGCAAGGACCTCAAGTTGCACGCCGCCCATGGTACGCAGATATCCACGCCGCGGCGTCGCAAAGTGTATGCCACGCGTACGGATGGTTTGCAGGAATCGCTCTTGTATATGTGAGCCCTGATTATAACCACTATCCCAGACTTCATCGACCGCGACAGTATTGAATACCGCCGCCATGCCGCCGATATGATCTTCATGTGGGTGAGTGGCGACCAATAGATTGAGGCGCGAGATGCCTGCGGCGCGTATTGCGGCGACAAGTTGGCTGCTATGCGCTTGATCGCCGGCATCGATGAGCAACGATTCCTGGTCAGGCAGCCGCAGTAGGATGGCATCGCCCTGGCCGACGTCGAGCACTCGGATGGTAAGGGTGGCCGGACCGAGCGGAGCGGTGTCCCGCGATGGTGTTAAGCGGAAATGTCCGTGTTGAAAGACGCGCGCGACGGTGAAGGCGGCGATGAGCAGCACGATGATGCCAATGAGCACCGGGCCTCGTCGTGTTGTGCGCTGCGTCTTCGTTTGTGAACCCGCCTTCCTCATTGCGCTCCTCTCTACCGTTTCTATATACCCAGCGTAGTCCCTGCGCATGATGCGGCCAAGATGCAAATGAGGCGCGACCTGCCGGCCGCGCCTCATGGAGAACTGACGTGCGCCTTAATTGGCCAGCTTGGTTTCCCATGCAGCAATCTCGCGCAAGCGCTCAACGATGTTGAGGTGCTGTGTACACGCGTCCTCGCAGTTGCCGCATGCGATACAGGCTCCGGCTTCGGCTTTCCGGCCGACCAGGATGCCCCAGTCCTGCGCACCTTTCAGATGGTTGGGCATCTCCTCATCGGGCGTGGCAAACATCTGCTTTTGGTTGTAGAACTGCATGTAACTCGGTACCGGGATCTGCTGCGGGCAGTTGTGGCAGTAACCGCACCCGGTACAAACTGCGTCGAGATTCGCGGAGAGATGCTGTCGCAGTTCGGCGAGATCTTCGGCGGTAAACGGCGCACTGTGGTCGGCGATGCGGCAGGCGGTCGCGATTTGCTCTCGCGTGGTAAAGCCATTGAGCGCCACAGAAATCTGCGGACAGGAGATGATAAAGCGTAACGCCGCCTCGGTCGGTGTTTCACCCGGACGGGCCAGGAAGGCGAGCTTGTCTTCATTTTGCGGGATCATGCCACCGCTCAACGGGTTCATGGCCACCACGCCATAGCCGCTCTCGTAGGCGGCCTGGACGCCATCCCAGCGGTACGGGAAGTTGAGGATATTCATGCCGAGTAGCACGCCATCCATCTTCCCTTCGTCGAGGATCTGCTTGATTTCCGCGCCGGGCTGGTGGGAGGAGAAGACGATGTGATCGATCAACCCTTCCTGCTGGCACTGCAGCAATCCGTCATATTGTCCGCCTGGTTGCATCGCCAGGTCGTAGTGCTCCATCTTGCGGATACACCAGACATGGTAAAAATTGATTTTTGGCACCCCCAAGCGTTCCAGCGAGCGGTGTACCGCCTCGCGTGCCTTGTCGGCGGTATCGAAATTTACGGGCATGCCTTTGGTCGAAACATAATAGGGACCGGGCATGTTTTTGAAGGCTTCCCCAAAGATGAGTTCGCTTTTATCTTCACAGTAGCCAGGCGCGGTATCAAAATAGTTGATGCCCAAACTACAGGCGTAGCGCAGAAGCTCTGCGTTCTCTTCCAGGCTTTTTGTGGTATCAAAGCGCATGCCGCCAAAGCCGACCGCGGAGACTTGCTTGCCGGTTTTTCCATAGGGTTTGTAAATCATCGAATGTCACTTCCTTCAGGATTAAATGAAACCCGTTCATGCTTCTTGCGCGTGTTGCATGGCGCGGAATTGCTCGATACGGGCGATGTGGGTGCCAAAACTGTGCGCCAACGCATCGATCGTCAGTTGAGTTGGCTGGTCCTCCGAGGTAAAGAGTCGGAATACGCCTTTTTCTACGAGCGATCCCTCGACATCGACCGCCATCGACGAGGCGACGGCGAGGTTCACATGTTGACGTACCACGAAGGTGATGATGGAGCGGACGTAGTTGACGGCCATGCGCACCGCGATAATGTTGCTCCGCTCATCCTTGAGATTGAAGGACACTACGTCAATGATCATCTTCTGCTTGAGATCGCGCAGCATGGCGGCATGGTGTAGTTCTTCTTCCCGCAGGGATAGCCAAAAACTGTCTTCGAAGGGGAATTGCTCGGCGAAGAGCTCGTAAAGATGCGCAATGAGTTCTTCGTGCATGATGAGCGAGTCGATGAGAATTTCCGCGTGTGAGCTGAGCGCCATGGGTGAGTCCTGCCTTTCCCACTGCGACTATACGGGGACGAAGGGTAGAGTGTCAAGAGATCGCGCAAGGAAAATAGCGTCTGCTTGCCGAATAGTAAAAGCATGTTTGAGAGTTTACGTGTTACCCCGTCTCCCGCGCTTACCGGGGTGATCGTTGTGCCGGGTGACAAATCCATTTCACATCGTGCCTTGCTGTTTGGCGCGCTGGCGGAGGGAGTCACCGAAATCACCGGTTTCCTCGCCTCGCAAGATACGCGCGCGACGGCCGCGTGTCTGCGCGCGATGGGCGTACAGATCGACGAGGCGGACTGCGTGCGTGTGCACGGCGTGGGGTTACACGGCTTGTGCGCACCGGCAGCGACGTTATGGACGGGCAATTCCGGCACGACAACACGACTGCTGATGGGCGTGCTTGCCGGGCAACCATTTACGGCGACACTCGACGGCGATGAGTCGTTGCGCCGGCGTCCCATGGATCGCGTGGCGATTCCGCTGCGTGCGATGGGAGCGCTGGTGAGCGGACAGGGGACGCGTTGTACACCGCCTGTGACGCTGCAGGGTGGGGCATTGCATGTGATCGAGTATCAGTCGCCCGTCGCCAGCGCGCAGGTGAAGTCGGCGATTTTGCTTGCCGGGCTATACGCCGATGGCGTGACCGTAGTGAGCGAACCCGATAAATCACGCGATCATACGGAACGTATGCTGCGCGGGTTCGGCGTGGACGTTGCGGAAGAGGGGCTGACCGTGCGCCTGCGTGGCGGGCAACGGTTGACGGGGCGTCAGGTGGCCGTTCCGGGCGATATCTCGTCCGCCGCGTTCTTCCTTGTCGCCGGAGCCATTGTGCCCGGCGCGTTGGTGACGGTGCGTGGCGTCGGTATCAACCCCACCAGGAGTGGGGTGCTTGACGTGCTGCTGGCGATGGGCGCGCAAATAACACTGGAGAAGGTGTGTGAGGTGAGCGGAGAACCGGTGGCCGACGTGCACGTACACTACGGTCCGCTGCACGGCACGGAGATCGGCGGCAGTGTCATTCCGCGTTTGATTGATGAATTACCCGTCCTGGCGGTGGCTGCAGCCTTTGCCGAGGGCACGACCGTAATTCGCGATGCACGCGAATTACGTGTGAAAGAGTCTGACCGCATCGCGACGGTGAGCGGCTTTTTGCGCGCGATGGGCGCCCAGGTTGAGGAACGGGAAGACGGCATGATGATTCACGGACGTGCGCCCTTGCATGGTACCGTGGTCGAGAGTGACGGCGATCACCGTGTGGCGATGAGCGCCGCGATAGCGGCCCTTGCCGCCGGGGTCGAGTGTCGCATTCATGGCGCGGCTACCATTCTCACCAGCTTTCCGAATTTTCCTGAGCTGCTGCGCGGACTCGGTGCGCGCATTGAAGAGTTGTAAGCTATACTGTAACTGTTTGAGAGCGAAATTTGCGTAGAAATCGTCTGGCAAGGAAACCTTATCTATTATGATGGAATCAGTGAATACGTTTGGACGAGCAGCCGGTGTCATTGCCGTCGGCGGGTATGCGCCTGTGGGCATACTGACGAATGCGGATATCGAGCGCATGGTGGATACCTCTGACGAGTGGATTCGTTCCAGGAGCGGTATCGCCACCCGGCATATTGCGCGTGCGGATGAGGCGTTATCCGACATGTTGGAGATCGCTGCCAAGCAGGCGCTCGAGCGTGCAAATTTCGCGCCGGAAGATCTGGATGCGATTATTGTCGCCTCCGTCACCGGCGATTCGCCCTTGCCCTCTACCGCCTGTATTATTCAGCACCGCTTGGGCGCCGTCAATGCGATGGCCTTTGATGTGGCCGCGGCCTGTACCGGCTCGCTCTACGCCCTGGTGCTCGCGTCGTCGTTGATCACGGCTGGGCAGTGCCGACATGTCCTGGTCCTGGGCGGTGAGTTGCTCAGCAAAGTGGTGGATTATACCGATCGCACGCTGTGCCCATTGCTCGGGGATGCCGCAGGGGCCATGCTTGTCGCGCCGGTTGAGGCGGG
Source organism: Armatimonadota bacterium (assembly GCA_036504255.1). Lineage (GTDB taxonomy): Bacteria > Armatimonadota > Hebobacteria > CAIYQO01 > CAIYQO01 > DASXVL01. The sequence goes on from DASXVL010000298.1 coordinate 10,218, forward strand.
GTTCGGGCTGCTGACGTCGTATCTGCGCGCCGACGGTTCCGGGGCGGAGTTTGTGAAAATTCCTGCCGGTGGTTCACGCCTGCCTGCCACCTGTGAGACGGTGCTGGCCCGTGAACACTATATGAGGATGAATGGCCGTGAGGTCTTTAAATTTGCGGTACGTGCCATCGAAGATGCCGCCAAGGCCGTCTTCGCGCGTTCCGGCTATACGGCGGAAGATATTGCGCTGGTCGTGCCGCACCAGGCGAATATCCGCATCATTAATTCCGCGATTGAGCGGATCAATATCCCGGCAGAGCGCTGGTTCATGAACCTCGAGGATTATGGCAATACCGGCGCCGGTTCGATTCCCTTTGCGCTCAATCAAGCATTTGAAGAAGGTCGCCTCCATAAAGGC
>DASXVL010000299.1:0-1789 GCA_036504255.1 Armatimonadota bacterium
GCGGCGAATGCGGGTACTGCCGAGATGGCTAACGTGAGCGCGACTGCATAAAATCCAAGAACTAGTTTTTTCATATATCCCCTTAACACTTTACAAACATCGAACACTACTCAGATACATTAGTCATTAGAATGGCCAAAATGTCAAGCCCTCAGAACCACCAATCCACCTGCAGCCGCCTCTTCGATGAATCCGCGTCCATGCGTACAGCGCTGGTCCGGCGGGCAGCCACCTGGCTGGGGCGTGGGTCGCAATTAGATATAGTGCGTTCATCGTACTCTCAGCTATCTCTCAACTGTTTACTCTATGGTTATACAAATCAGGTTCGGGTTGTTTTAAGAGGGAACAATGAGCAACGATACAACACGGGTAAATGAGAATATCCAGACGACTAACGAACGAGGTCATGCAGGCGCTGTAGACCTGATCAAGGTGTCGGCGAATTCACGATCGACGGCGGTGGCAGGCGCTATCGCGGGCGTAGTGCGCGAGCACGGGCGGGCAGATGTTCAGGCAATTGGAGCCGGCGCCGTGAACCAGGCCGTAAAGGCCTCGGCGATCGCTCGCGGATATCTACTCCTCGATGGGATCAATGTGGTTGTAATTCCGTCATTTTGTGAAATAGATATCGAAGGCACGGAGCGAACTGCTATTCGATTAGGCGTAGAACCGCGCTAGATTCCGCTCCTGTAAACACACTTCTCCAGGGGACGCGCGTGGCGGGCAAAGTGGCGCATCGCCAGATAGCCAGCTACAAACGTCCCTGACTCCCCTGCGGTTGGCGACTTCCGGTCTTCTCCAGCTAGAGGAAAGCACAACACGCCACCTCCGCGAAATGCACCCCTTACCTCAATACTGTCATATCGGCACCTGAGTGCTCGACATGCCCCGCGCCCGGACGTATCTTTTGACCCATGAAGCCAGCTCGCCCAGCAAAACCACAAGGTTGTGTTGCGAGAGTGCTCAAGATCATCGCTATCACTTTGGTGGTCTGTATTGTGGGCGCTGTATTGTTTGTGGGCCTGCTGTACGTCTACAGCAGCACTCCTCTGCAATTACCTTCACCCACAGGGACTTATGCGGTAGGGCGTAGACTGTATGACTGGGTGGACAGCAAACGCATAGACCCTCTGGCGGACCAGGCGAACGCGAAGCGTGAGCTACTGATTTGGGTCTGGTACCCCGCACAGTTACAGAGCGGATCAACCCCCGCCGCTTACCTGCCGCCGGCCTGGGTCAAGGCGCGCGAAGTCGATCAGGGCATTGGCGCGCTCGTGGAGCATAATTTCGCTGCAATCCAGACCCACTCCTATGCGGATGTTCCCTTGGCTAGTGCAGCATCCCCCTATCCCATCCTGATCATGGAACCCGGCATGGGTCCCGTGCCGGCGGATTACACCGTCATGGCAGAGGATCTGGCGAGTCACGGGTACGTGGTCGTTGGGATCAACCCTACCTACACCTCGAACTTGATCGTATTTCCGGATGGACGCGTCGTTACGCGTTCAATACGGGGAACGATTCCCGACGATGCCAGCCCTGCGGCGCTGGATCGGGACGGCAATACGATCATGAACGTGTGGGCGGACGATGTCGGTTTCGTAATGGACCGGCTTGCAGACGCAAATGCCGATAAGGCATCCCCCTTCTACGGCCAGCTTGATCTGGCACATATGGGTGTGTTTGGTCATTCGTTTGGAGGTGCGACCGCCTTTTACGTATGCCAGCGTGACCCGCGCTGCAAGGCGGGCGCCAACATGGATGGGACGCTATTCAGCGAGGAACTCGG
>DASXVL010000300.1:0-8306 GCA_036504255.1 Armatimonadota bacterium
CGAGAATCACCTTGTTGCCATCGTGGCGCATATCCAGATCGGTGTCCGGGATGGCCCAGGTATAGGCGGGCGAGGCCGTCGCGTTGGGGGTCTTGGCGTCGCCGATGACGGGAGTCGATTCCGGCGTACTGACGTCATTCATCGCCAGATCGAGTAAATATTTATTGTAGGCATAGGCCGGCGCGGTGCTGTTGCCACGGGTCTGGCTGGTGGGGCAGTCGAACACCTTGTCGGCGATACTGCCCAGCGCGCCCGTCCACACCGCCCCGGTCGCGAGGGTTGCCAGCAACTTCTCTTCATTTTCTTGCGCGTACATGGTGACCGCCAGCATGATCTGCTTTTGGTTGCTCATACATTTGGCCTGGCGCGCCTTCTCACGCGCTTTGCCGAAGACGGGGAAAAGGATAGCGGCGAGTATCGCGATAATCGCGATGACTACGAGTAACTCAATGAGCGTGAAGCCGCGATGACGTGCGGGCGCGCACGGTACGGGGGACTGTTTCATAGGGAAAGTCTCCTTTCAGGATATCGGCTATTGAATCGTTTTACCAGCTAAGCAAAAAAAATGGGTCACACTGACCGGACACGCTATCTGCGGCTCAGAGAACTGGGATGAACCGAGCATATATATCGTTGCATGTAACGATATATATGCTAAAACAATGCAACAGCATTGTCAATAGGTCTATCATACCTTTATCATTAAAGCGTCTATCCGACGCAGTGGTACGCACTGCAGTCCCGTTGCCTGGACAGCGACCAAGGAGTAACCCGAGTATGCCCCAACATGATGATGCGCTTTCACGGTTGGAGCACTACCTCGGCAGGCCGTTGTGCCCTGGCGATAACTCACCGACGGCAGGCAAGCCGAAACGCCGGGAGCGTGCGCGAACAGCATCCGCCACCGCCGCCGTGCCGCACGGCGACAGCAAGCGCCGTGCGACGTTGGCAGAGGCGGCGCCGGGGTATGCGGTGCGTGTCCCGGAGCGCGGGAGCGCCTACAAGGTCATCGCACCGTTGCCGGAAGGGCGTACTGGCGACCTGCTGCGGGAACGCTTCACGGCGGCCTTCTCCGCCGATACGCCCACCCAACAACGTATCCAGGCGCGCTGCCAGACGACCGTCGCCGTCGATGACGTGCTGTTCTTCGATTTGGAGACCACGGGCCTGGGGCAGACCCCGCTCTTTCTCATCGGTACCATGACCTGGGAACAGGGGAATCTCGTCGTCCGGCAATTTCTTGCCCGTGATTATGGGGAAGAAGCGGCGGTCATTCAGTTATTTTTGGAGTTGGCCACGACGAAAAGCCTCTTTATTACCTTCAACGGCAAAAGTTTTGACTTGCCCATGGTGTATCAACGCGCCGAGACGCTCGGTCTCCCCTGCGTCTTGCATGCCTATCATTTCGATCTGCTCCACGAAAGCCGCCGGGTCTGGCGCACGCAACTGCCCAATTGCCAACTGCAGACGCTGGAACAGCATATCTGCGGACATCCTCCCCGGAGCGATGACATCCCCAGCGAGTTGATTCCCGCCACCTACGAAGGGTTCCTGCGCACGGGAAACGCGCTGCCGCTCGCGCAGATCATGCGCCACAACGTGCGCGATCTGCTGACCATGGCGGAATTACTGCCGAAGCTACCGCCGCTGACGCCGTGAGGTGGTTGTCCCCAATACGGTTCACATAAGATATTTCAGTCGTCCTTCCAGGACTACAATACGCTGGGAATCCTGCAAGCCCGAAGGGCTCGAATGCTATAGCCCTGGGCAACGCCCAGGGTCGCCGGAATGCCCATGGGCTAGCCCTGTCAGGGCGACATGCTCATTCCACTCTGGCTCGGAATTTGTGATCAATGATTTGCATGCATGTGCGTTCAGATGGTGACATGATTGTGCTCCTTGCATGCCGCCCTGACAGGGCTGATTTCCCGACTACCCTGCTACCCTGGGCGTTGCCCAGGGCTGTAGAATACGAGCCCTTCGGGCTAATAGTACTACGGCCGATGCTACCGCCGCTGGCATCGTAATGGGGCACCCTTACTTCCCCTGCTCCGGTTTCGCAGGCGGCGTCTCGACGGGGATGACCGGGGCGGCGGTCTCGTCACCCGGCGCGGCGGGGATCGCGTCGGCGCTCATGAGGGTTGCGAGCCAGCGGGTTTCATCAAAGCTCTCCAACGCGGCGACGACGATGGCGGTGAGGGGGATGGAGATGAGGGCGCCGAGGGTGCCGAAGACCCAGGACCAGAAGATGAAGGAGAGAAAGACGGTGGCGGTGGACATATTCAGCGCTTTGCCGGCCAGCCGGGGGGTAAGCACGTTATCGCCGATGAGGTTGATGACGACGGACCCGATGATGACAATGAGGGCGGCGCCCCAGCCATGCCCGATCCACGCGAGCAGCACCGCCGGCGCTACGGCTAACGGCAGGCCGATATTCGGGATGTAGCCAAAGAAGAAGGCCAGGATGCCCAGAGTCCCGCCAGATCGACGCGCAGGATGAAGAGCAGGATGGTCAACACGATGCTGACGAATAAGTTATTGATGGCGCGAACGTTGAAGTAGCTGCTAATGCGCCCACCCAGCGTGATGAAGCGGGAGACCGCCATGCTGTCGCTGCCGAGATGCGCGCGAAACAGCGACGAGATGCGGGGCGTCTCTATGGAAAAGACAATGAACAACAGCAGGACGAGGAAGAAGCCGCTGAGGCCACTCCCGACCGTGCCCAATATGGCGCCGAGCACCCCGGTGATCCGCGAAAAATTCAGTACCTCTGCCGGGACTTTCGTGGGCAGATGGATGCCGTAATGCGCTAGCCAGGCACTAAGGCTGCTCAGTTGTGCAAGGAAATGCGTTTGATAGGCCGGCAGATTGTCGCTCAGACTGGCAATGGATGTCAGGGTAAAGATCGCAAGCCCCACCCCGATCACCACGCTCCCCAGCACCACCACCAGCACGGATATCCAGGTGGGCAATCCCTTGCGGTCGAGCCACTGGATGAGTGGCGCCACCGTGATGGCGATCAACAGCGCAAAGAGCGTGGGGGCCAGCACCGGCGCTGCCGCGCGCAAACCGGCGATAAGGATAACCAGGCAAGCGCCCATGATCAGAAACCGCGCCGCTGGTGACAGAGAATCAGTCCGTCGCATCATCTGCTCCATTTCCTCAAGTAGTGCGTAGCACCGGTCAGTGACTTCCGGTTTCCTCTGCTAGATTACCTATAGTTCAGCATAGCAAAGAAACTCCCTGCTCACGCGATGTGCCATGCGTCACTTTTGTGGTATCCCTTGTCGCTGAAGGGGCTGGGAGAAGAGACGGCGGGACTCGCTGCGGCTCGAACCCTTCCAAACAGTGCTAAGGACTTGGGGCTAGGCTGGTGTCAACAGCACTGTCTGGAACAGGGCCATAGCCCGGCTATCCCCGGCAGGACACAACAGCCCGGGGGGTTACCCTGGAGTACTTAACAGGTCGGGCCGCCGGTCGCGTGACCGGCGGCCCGAGGTCCGTTGCCCATCTGGGCGCTCACCCGATTAGAGCAGGGAGAGCAGTCGGATGTCTTTGGCGCCCAGCGCGCGGTTGTACACACGCACCTGGTCCAGCTTGCCGCGTAGCGGACAAATCGGCGCGCTCCAACGGCCAAGTATCACTGCCGTAGGAACGGCCGTCTGTGGCGCGACCGTACTGTTGTTGACCTCCACGCCGTCGATATACAGACGATGCGTGGTACCGTCGAAGGTATAGGCGTAGTGGTGCCAGGCGTTGGCCGACGGCGCCGTGGCCTCCACCAGCGTGACGAGGCCATACCCCCAGACGCGCACCATACCGTTGCTCACGCCACAGTTGATGGCCGAGCCGAGCGGGTCATTACCGAGCGAGACGGCCGTCTGTTCATTGCCCGCGTAGCTGGGAAGATTCATCCACCAGCTCACGGTCTGCGCGGCGTTATTTGCCGGGAAGGTGCCCGGAGAGGCTGCGCGCACATAGGCGTCGGACGCGCCACTGAAGTAGAGACCGCCGAACTCATATCCAGACGTCCACTTGGTCGTGCCGAGCAGCGTGGCGGTATGGCTGCCGGTCTCGTCCACGGCGCTGGCGCCGCTGCCGGCGTTGAACTGCCAGTGCGCCAGCAAACCGGTGGTGGTGTCGCCGATCATGGCGTTGAGGTCCAGTAGGCTCAGCGTGCGGGTGTAGATACGCACTTCGTCCAACTGACCCACCAGATAGCTCATGCCGGTGAACCAGCCACCGAGATGACAGCGGTTCGTCCCCACGGTATGGGGCGCCACGGTCGAGGAGTTCACTTCCACGCCATCAACGTACAGCCGATGGGTGGTACCGTCGAAGGTATAGGCATAGTGATGCCAGACGTTCGCGGTGGGGACAGTCGGCGCCGAGACGAGCACAGTGCCATCGTACTTCCAGACAGTCACCGTGTTGTTTTTGATGCCGCAGTCGAGGGCGGCATTGAGATCGGCGTTGCTGGGGCACACCGCCACTTGCGTGCCGCCGAAGCCCGGTACCTTCATCCACCAGGTGATGGCAAGCGGGGTATCGAACTTCACCAGCGTCGGGTTGGCGATGCTGACCAGGTCGTTGCCGTCAAAGGCGAGTCCGGCGCCTTCAATACCGGTCGTCCAGGTGGGCGTCTGCGTGGGGGCGTACAAGGTGCCGGTGTGCGCATAGCCGGTTTGATCGGTGGTCGTCATGCCACTATTCTCGTTGAGCTTCCAGTAGGCTTGCAGGCCATCGGTGAGGTTCGTGACATTCGCCGGCGTCTGCGCGGGCGCCGTGACGTTGAAGAGCACGGTCACCTTCTGTGTTTGCGACGCGCCGGTGACGGTGATGACATCGGTGTAGGTGCCCGGCGCCAGCCCGGTGGGATTACCGGTGACGGTGACGTTGGCACTGCTATTTTCCGTCGCCAGCGCGCCACTCGTGAGCGAAAGGGTCAGCCAGGCGGCGCTCTTCGTCGCGCTCCAAGCCTGGGACGCGGTGCCCGCGTTCCAGATGGACAGCATGGTGGTGGGCGACGTGCCATCGGTGGCGGCGGTCAGCTCCAGCACGCGGGCGGGCACTTCCAGGATTGCGCCCGGCAGGGTACCCGCGTAGGTGGTTGCGAAGTTCGTCCAGCGGTTCTCGCGCAGGTCGGGGGCTTGGCCAGCCGCAAAGTTGATACCTTTGGAGCCCAGCAGCGCCGCCGTGCCGCGGTCGAAGTTGTTCTTGTAGAACAGCGTGTTGTCGATCAAGGCGTTATTGGTACCCGGCGTGCAGTCAACGGCCACCGGGATATTGGTACCCGTGTTGCCTTCATAGATGTTGCACTGCATCGCTTCGCCCGCGCCGTTCCAACTGGAGACCAGTTGCAGGGCGGAGACGGTCGGGGTGATGATGGTGTTGCCACGGAACACCTGGCCGAGCAACGCCGTGCCGCCGTCCACGCCGGCGGAACCAAATGAAGTCACCGAGCTGTAGATCGCATATTTGTTATTGGTGATGGTGTTCCGCGTGAACAGGTTGAAGTAGGTCGGCAGGGTGAGATTGGCATCCACGCCCGACTTCGCGCCAGAGCCGGTATTGATACCGGGTATAGGTAATCGGAACTTGTTTTCCACATCCGTCTTCGCACTGGCGCCGGTATTGATACCGTAGCGCAGGTCGGAGAGCGTGTTGAAATCCGCGACGATATCCAAACACCCCGCGCCGGTGACGATGCCTTGCATGGAGGGATCATCCACGAGCGGCGAGACGCCGTCGAAGGTATTGTGATAGATCACCGTGCGCATCGATACCCGCTGGATATTGAGGGCGCTGGTGGCGTCGGGGATGACATTCCAGGCATTCCCCAGCGTAATGGTCTTCGTGCCACTGTTCCAGCCGGTGATGGTGCGATGCTGGCCGAGACCCTTGCCCTGCACGATGACCGCTTCGTAGTTCGTATAGTCGGTGACGAGGTCGCTGAAGGTCACCGTGGTGGACGTGGCCGCGGTGGGGGCGCCACGGTAGGCGAAGTTGTTCAGCGTGAAGCTGACCTGTTCGCCGGTCAAGCCTGCGCTGCGCGCACGCAGGTTGTAGGTGATGTTGCCGCCGATGTAGATATCGCGCACCAGTCCCATGTCCGCCTGCCCGTAGATGAAGCGTCCATTATACGAGCCCCAGGTCTGGCCGGTATCGGCGTGCTGCACGGTACAGTTGGTGATGCAGACCTCATTCGCCTGGCGCAGGTTCAAGGCCGTCGCGTCATCGGTGCCGTAGAAGTCGACGTCGTTGATGAAGACCTGCGTGGCGCCGGTGTAGAGCGTCCGCCCGCGGACCTGGCACGCATTAACCGACACGTTCGTGCTGCCCCAGAAATCTACCGAGCGGTTCTGCAGGCAGTTGAAGTCGCAGTATTCCAACTTCACGTCGGTGTACGAGCGCAGATAGATCGCGGAGTACACCGACCCGTTGATATAGGTCGATGCGCCGTTCGTGTCGAAGGTCAACTCGCGGATCTCCACGTTGCTGCGCGGGGTGATTTCCCCGAAGAGCAGCGCGGTCTGCGTGGAAGCGGCCGCGCGTCGGATGATCGTCGTCGCCTTGCTCTGGCCGCGCCAGCGCACGTTGGACGGTGGGGTGAGGCGCGCGCTGATGTAGTACGTCCCGGACGGGAAGTACACGGTCGATCCCGTACTGGCCGCCGCCGCGTTGAGCGCGTGCTGAATGGCGGTGGTGTCATCGGTGGTGTCGCCGCCGGTGGCGCCATAGGCCGTCACATTGAACTCGGTGGACGTCCACCCGGGATCGTTATAGACGGTGAGGGTGAGCGGGCCGCTCCAACCATAGCTGCCGCCATGCCCGTTGTGCGCCCAAACTTCGTATGTCCCACTGGTGCACCCGGCGGGCACGGCGAAGCTGACTTTGTACGGATCCACCGTGGAGGGGGTGACAAAGCCGGTGTAGGCGCCGCCGCTGGTCTGTTTGAGATAGACCCAGGCGGTGCCGGTGCCATTATCGTGCGACAGGTTGCGTCCGAAGACGGAGATCACCTGATATTGCGTGGCTTTTTTCGGACCCAGCCACCAGGCGTCCGTGCGATTGACCGCCACCGGGGCGCCGTAGCCGTCGCCATTTTGCGGCCACATTAGGTACATGCCCCAACTGGGCAGTGCGCTGTCCAGGGTAACGGCGGCGAATTGTCCGTCGAGACGCTGAAGCTTCGCGGTGGAGAAGGCCGCGTCCCCGGCCGTGGTCTGGGCATAGACCTCGAAACGCGTGTCCTTGCCGGTGTCTGCGCCGGTGAAACGTGTGAACCCCTCGCCGGTGATCGCCAGCGATTGATCCGGTCCACCGGTACGCGTGGCTTCCGCGATGGCCGGAGCAGTGCTGGTTGGCGTCACGGCGCCGACCGGCGGGGTGAAGACGTCCATCGCGCCGGGAAGCGTCGGTGCGGGATTCGGCGCCGACACCTGCGGCAAAGTCGGTCGGAGATTGCTCGTGTGGGTGAAGATCGGATCACTCTCCACGAGCGCGGTGGTCGGGGTGTCGACTGCGGCCACCAAGTACCAGACATCGCCCTGCGGGAGCGCCATATCAGTGTAGCTGGTGGCGGCGACCGGCGTGGCAGTGATGCGCTGATAGGGGCCGACGGCGGTCGTGGCGCGATAGACATAGTAGCCGTCGATGCCCGGGCTGGTCGAGGCGGTCCACGCCAACTGCATGCCACCCTGCTTTTTGGTAATCATCAGATTGCTGGGGGGATTCACCGTCTCCATGAAGTGCGGGATGAAATCTTCGAACGGCACGAAGGCGCGCGTATTCGACCCGGCGCGATAGAGCAGGTCCTGCACGGTGACATTGTTTCTGATCTCCCAGGGTCCGCGCATGTTGATGGTGAGGTCATTGCCGCGAACCAGGCGGAAGGTCGGACGGCCTGGCTCCAGCGGGATCTTAAAGGAGGTAAGGCCCGCCGGGGCGCTCATCGTCGACACCTTGCCATTGAGCTCGATCGCCAGCGTGCCGGGCGCGGTCAGGAACGCCAGACACTCGATCATATTCTCCGGGGCCGCACCACCCGCGGGCAGCAACGCGCCGATGGGCGCCGTGGCATTACCCGCCAGTGTGGACACCTCGACCGCGCTTAACGCGCGCGTGAAGATGCGCGTCTCGTCCAACTTCCCGGCGAAATAGTTCGTCCCGGCGGGCCAGCGCCCGAATTCAGCGGTGGTGAGACTGTGCGCGTCCGCCGCGGTGGTCGACGTGCCGGCCTGCACGCCATCGATGTACAGGCGATGCGTGGCGCCATCGTAGGTGTACGCGATATGATGCCAGGC
>DASXVL010000301.1:0-9015 GCA_036504255.1 Armatimonadota bacterium
TAGAATTAGGGCAAAAATCGCGTTTTCTCAGATAGGCAAAAGGTATGCCAGCTCCAGAGTTGTCGCTCTACGGATCAGCTAGGGCTTCAACTTTTGTTCGCAAACAGGCGCACCCTGGTTTTTACGAGGGAATCAGTCCCATACGCTTATAAATAGTCACCACCGTCTCCCCGTGGTAGGGGCCGTCCTCCGTGGCGGCCCGCACGTCTCGTGACCGCAGCCGTGCGGCGTGAGGGGGATGGGGTGTGAGTCCAGGCGACGCACCTTGCCGCTCACGCGACCACGGGCCGCCACAACGGGCGTACCCCGAAAGCAGCACGCCGCTGTGCCAGCGCGCACCTGTTCCGGGACTTCCCTACTAATAACTCATACATTTCCGCCCGCCATAAGCAGATCGCCTACGCGGTATGTCAGAAATATCGTCACTGTGACAACAGGAATAGGTATATCGTTAGCGAACTAAAGGCTTGGTCGCACAGCGATGCTACGCTTGCGTGAGGGTTTTGTTGTATTATGTCCGTCCGCCTGAAAACCATCCTACTCGTCGGTGTGCTCGTACTCAGCCTATTAACGCTTATTTATTTCATGATCCGTCCTGTCTTTCTGCGCGGGTTCACCGATCTGGAAACAGAACAAGCCGAGCAGGCCGTCTTCCAGGTGCAGAACACCATCCTCCGTGAGCAGACCACGCTCCTCGATAGAGTCTACGAATGGGCGTGTTGGGATGATAGCTGCCAGTTTATGCGCGATACGAATGCGCATTATATTCGACGTAACCTTACCATTCTGACGTTCGTCGAATCGCACCTCGATACCATGGTGTTCCTGACGCCTTCCGGGAAGTTCCACTACGGGGTCACGTATAACAGCGTGCGTCGGCAGAGCGAATACACCATCTCGCCGGCGTTGCGTCATTATATTGCCACGCACCGGGCGCTGTTCTCGTTCAGCACACCACGTATGAACCGCGCCGGGATAATTATGTTGCCCGAGGGACCCATGCTCGTGGCGATCCGCCCCATTGTACCGAGTACCGGGCGCGGGCATATCTATGGGACGCTCTTTATTGGGCGCTATCTCGATCAGGAGCAGATCAATAGTTGGCAAACACTGACCCAACATACGCTCGCGTTCTTTCCGTATGCGGAGGAGGCGCTTCCCACCGACGTGCGTGCCGCGCGGAAGAACCTGTTGCGGAAAGCGTCGCGGTTTCTGCAGGTGCGCGCGCATGACAGCATCTCCGGGTACGCCCTGCTCCGTGATTTGACCGGCCAGCCGTCCCTCATTCTTCGTGTGGATACTCAGCGCGCGCTGTTTGCGCAAGGTGAGCGTTGCCTGGGGCTCTTCATCATACTCTTGCTGGTCGCCGGGGTCGCCGCGGTGGTCATCTTGAGTTTTACGCTGGACTACCTCGTCATACGCCGGGTGTTGCGTCTGCATCGCCGGTTGGCGGAGATTGGAAAAGACGGCGACCCGACGGGACGCGTGCTGCCGGACGGCCATCATGATGAACTTTCTGACCTGGGAGAAGCGGTCAATGGCATGCTGGCGGCGCTGGCATACTCGCACCAAACCCTGCGCCGCAAAGAATCCGCGCTGCGTGCCAGCGAACGACAGTACCGCACGCTGGTGGAGGAATTGCCGGTCATTACCTACAGCAACTCCCTGGATCCGGAGCATCCGGGATCGTATATTAGCCCGCAGGTGGAGACGCTGCTCGGTTACACGCCACAAGAATGGTGCGAAGATCCCGCCATCTTCTACGGCGGCATTCACCCCGAGGACGTCGAGAGTGTAATGGAAGAGCTCAGTCACTCGATCAACGCCGGGCTGCCGTGCATGATGGAGTATCGTTTCCAGACGCGCGACGGCCAGTGGTTGTGGCTGCACGATGAGGCGCATGTGCTCACCGATGACGCCGGTGAGCAGGCCAGTATCCAGGGGGTCATGGTCGATATCACCGAAAAGAAACAGCGGGCGGACTATGCCCGGCAACTGCAGCAATTACAGGAAGCGGCCAAGCTGAAATCCGAATTCCTCTCGCACATTTCGCACGAGCTCAAAACGCCGCTCACCCCGGTGCTGGGCGTCTTGGGCTTATTCAAGGACCAGGTGCTCGACCCGTCCGGTCCGCAATACGCCGAGGCGGTAGAGATGGCTCTGCGGCAGGCTAACCGCTTGCTCAGGCTGATCGACGATATGCTGCTGCTCTCGCGCCTGGAAAATGGCGGACTGCCCATCGAACGCACGGTGGTGGACTTCGCCACCATCATTCGGCAGAGCGTGGAGGCACGGCGGCCACTCTTTGTGGAACAGGGCATCACGCTGTGCCTGGAGCTTGATCCGGCAGTGCCGCCGATCTGCGGCGACCAACTCCGTCTGGAGCAGGCGCTCGACAACCTGCTCGACAATGCGTTGAAATATACCCCCAGCGGCAGCGTGACGCTCCACCTCTCCGGTGAAGACCGCATGGCCCGGCTGGACATCACCGACACCGGCGTCGGGCTCGATACCGAAATGACCACGCGTATCTTTGACGAGTTTTATCAGGTGGATGCGTATCAAAAAGGGGCGGGCCTCGGCCTCGCCATCGTGCAAGGCATCATCGTCGCGCACGAAGGCTACCTCACCGTGACCAGTCCAGGCCTCGGCTGTGGCTGTACCTTCACCCTCCTCTTGCCCCTCGCTGTCCCCCCCTGCCTGGCTGTGGAAAACGGCATCGCTACGCCGGGAGGCGCGCGGTGACGCCCGAAACATGGCGATGAAGTGCCAGTGCCGCTGACACGAGACTGGCCTAAAGTCCTTAGCACGGTTTGGAAGCCGACCACAGTCGCGCTCAGCCTCCCGACAGAACATCTCCGGAACTGCCTCACGCGGTACGCCGGGCGCGACGCCGGGCTGCGTCCCTGCATCGGCTTCCAAACGGTGCTGCTGACACTAACTCAGCCTACAATCCTTAGCACCGTCTGGAACAGGGCCCTAGCCCGGCTATCCCGGTTGGATGCCATAGCGCAACCGCTTTGCACGCAACACCCGGGAGCAGGCAACGCTGCAAAGTCGATGCCTGCCCCAGGCCATAGGCGTATTGGCGAAGTACGACTACTTGCCCGGCTCGAACGTGCCGCAGTCGGCGTGGTCGGTATGGTGCTGGACGACGATGCCACTGGCATGGCAGGTCAGGTCGGCGTTCCAGCGGCACTGGTCCACGTGGCACGCGCCGACGATGCTCATCTCATTCCGCGGAATGTGCGTACCCTTAGCGATAAAGGTGTCACAATTCGGATGATCGCCACCGACGTTGATAGCCGGCGCATGGCAGTGCAAATCGGTGTTGTAAAAACAATTTTCCACGTCACACCGGTTGACGGGTGGGATACCATTCATACGCGTTCCTCCTTCTAGGCTCTCGTTTCTTGCGCATGAGTGTAGCGCGTCGTACCGCGTACAGACGGTCTGGTCAGCGCACAACCGTGGCGCGCTGTTGAAAAATAGGACAGTGATGCGACACGCCCGTACCCCGGATAATAAATGGCTAACGAATTTCCCCAGCGGACTGATTAGCGGTAGCGGTGACGGGGTATCTGGGGGTCAGGAGGCGCCATTATGTGCGTCAATACTCGTATTTTACTCGTGGAAGATGATGCGGACCAAGCGCAGCTCTACACTATGGTCTTGTCGCTGGCGGGGTACCAGGTCACGACCGCCGTGGATGCTGAACGCGCCGCCGCACAATACGCCCAGGCGCCGGTAGACCTGGTGCTCTCCGATTGGAATTTACCCGGCATGCGCGGCGACCAGTTCCTCGGCACGCTGGTGCACGCCCATCTGCCGGTAAAGACGGTCTTAATGAGCAACCACGCCTCGGTGGAACACGCCGCCAAGTGCTGCGGGGCCGATGCCTGGTTCTACAAAGGCAGCCCACTCGCCCAGCTCAAAGCGCTGATCGCCGGTTTGCTCACCCCCGCCATGGCGTGAGACGATGCCGAACATGGTATTCGTCTGCGGGTGGCATAGGGATTCGCAGACACAGCGGGACGGCGCATATCCCCTCTACACGCCGTATTGTGCCAGTACGCTACCACGTGTGACTTGACCCTTCAGCGCATGCCTTGACAGCTAGCCGCCAGCGAGGAACAATAGCATGACTTGGCATGCGCACGGCTATCCGGCGCACAGCCTGCCATCTTCGGAGGTATCTGCTCATGCTGCGTTTCCGTTTCTCGTCCATCCTGTTCACGGCGCTGTTGCTGTGCGCCATGCTGTGCGCCGGCGCCCAAGGCCTGTACTACCCGCGCACCGCCGCGGAAGAGGGCAAGGATGCCAACCGGCAGGAAGAGACGCGTTGGCGCGCGCGTATGCTTGACGGCGCGGCCACGCCCGCCACGCTGGCGGAGCCTGAAGCGCTGGACGCCCGCCTGCTGCACAGCAGCGGCGGCATCGCCAACCTGCAGGTCGCCGAGGGCAAAATCAGCTTTGACGTCACTGCGCCCGGCCGCGTGTGGTGGGGCTATGCGGAGGCGGGACGCAAACGCGCGGAGGAGCTCACCATCGGCGCGAACTGGCCGAAGATGCTCTACGCGCTCACGCTGGAACTGCACGTGAAGCAGAGCCTGCCCAGCTCCGCACTGGACGTCGCCTGGGTCTCCGCGCGCACCGACGCGTGGGGCAGCCTGGGGGATAAGTCCTCCGGCGCATTCACGTTGCAGGGCGCGGACTGGCAGACGGCGCGCCTGACGGTGCCCGGCGCGCTCGATCACGCATCGGTGCGCGCAGTCGTCCTTGACCTGAAGACCCCCGGCAACCACGTAGAGATCGATCTGGCGCGCTGCGGTCACCTGGAGACGCAGCGCCACTTCCGCACCACGCTCACGCTGCCCGCTGCCCCGCGCTCCGCCGTGTTCAATGTGGTGGGCGGCGAGTTCGATTTCTTCGTGAACGGACAACCGGCATACCAGTATCACTATTTCAAGGGCGGCAACCTGGTACAATTCGTCCGCTGTGAGAAACTCTTCCGCGCGGGCAAAAACACGCTCGCGCTCGTCGCCTATCGTCCCGGCGTGGCGCTGCAAGGGCAGGTGCTGCTGCCGGATGGCCGCGCGTTGCGCGTGCAGACGGACGCCACCTGGAAAACGTCCGCCGCCCCCGCGAGCGACTGGATGCTGCCGACTTTTGACGACGCCGCCTGGAGCGCTCCCTCGGCGCGCGCCGAGGTACACGAGCCGGTGTATGACGGTCTCATCGACCTGCGCCCCACTCCGTCGCGTCCGGCCCCGCCCAGCGCACCCAACCAGTGCAGCGACGTGCCGCCCATCTTTAACTTCGCCGAGGGTGTGCGCTTTGCCGTCAACCTGCCGGTACAAACCGCCAACCCGCAGACCGAATATACGCTGCACTACCGCTTTAACGACGCCTGGACGGACGAACTCGGCGCGGAAGGCACGCTCACCGCGTTTCGCACCGTCGGCCCGGATAAGGTGGCGACGTTGACGCCGCGCCTGCCCCACCCCGGCGTGTACAACCTGCGCACCGAGTGGCTCTCCCATGGGCAAGTGCTGGATACGCGCGTCGAGGAAGTGATGCTCGTCGGCCCCGTCGCGCAACCGAAGGTACCGGAGTCGCAGGCGGAAGCGACGATGGCGCTCAAGCTGATTGACAGCATCGACTGCGCCCGCGACGATACCCACCCGCGCCTCACCTACAGCGGCGATTATCGCAAGAACCCGGCCGTGCTCTTCACCATGAAGCCGGTGACCAGCGCCGCGGGCGCCTACCTGGAATCGACGACCACCGACACGGGCGAATGCCTGCGCTATCAGGTGAAGATCGAGCACCCCTTCCGCTGGCATATCATCGAATTCAGCTACCCGGACGACGCGGACCGCGTGATGACCTTCGGTTACGAAGACCGCCTGTGGAACGGCAGCGGCGGCGTGATGTGGCCACGCGGCGACGGTGGCGTGCATACCGGCTACGGCCTGCCCGTGAGCAATACCATGCAGACGCTGCGCCTGCCCATCCTCCCCGGCAAGGAGACCGGCTCGATCTACGTGCTCAACTGCAAAAACGGGGACAAGGTGGCCATGAGCGCCATCCGCGTCTACGAGGTCACCGGCGATCTGCCCTGGGTGACGTCCGCCAGCGAAGCGCCGGGGCGCTACTTCGGCACCTTCGACGAACGCCCGCTGTCCTACTACAGCTTCGCCGCCTTCCCGGGCTGGGACCGTTTCACGCAGAGCCAGCTGTGCACCACGGACTACGGCAACTATAAGCGCTGGTACCGCACCTACGAAAACTACATCAAATATCTGCACTACTCCGGGCGCAACGCCATCTTCCAGAGCGTCTATATGTACGGCGACTACAGCTCGAACGCCTGGCCCGCGCCGGACAAGGGCAACGACTTCTGGAACTCGCAGGAGATGGATACCATCGCCCCGCTGCTGCAGCTGTGCGAGGCGAACGACATCGGCGCCAGCCTGCTCTTCGAGTTCAGCAGCGCCTACCGCCTGCACGGCCACGGCGCCACCGACGTCACCAACACGGAAGTGGCGGCGGGGCTCCCGACGAATGGCATCGTCAACAAATACGGTCGCCAGGTGGCCTGGTGGTGTGGCTACCAGCGCAACCCGCTGCATCCCGACACGCAACGCGCGATGACCTACTTCCTCGACGACCTGCTCTCGCGTTACGCCCGCTACACCTCGGTGAAGTCCGTCGGCTTCCTGGAGGGCGGCGCGTGGGGGCCTGCCTTCCCCAACGAATACAATGAGCCGAACGGCGATTGGCTCGTCAGCGGCTACGACGATTTCACCGTCGATCTCTTCTCGCGCGAGACGGGCGTCACCATCCCGGTGGAGGCCACCGACAAAAACCGCTTCAGCAAGCGCTATGACTGGCTGACGAAGAACGCCTATGAGACCTGGGTGAGCTGGCGCTGCAAAAAGATCAAGCAGGTGAACGACCTGCTGCGCGACCGCGTGGTGAAGGCGCGCCCCGGCCTGACCTACTCCGCGGTCTTCGGCGAATTCGGCCACTCCCCGCTGATGGAACTGGGGCATCAGTATACCGGCAAGAGCTACCTGCAACTGCTGCGCGAAACGGGCCGCGACCCGCGCCTTTATATCAATCAGCCGGGCTACGTCATCTACGGCGAACTATTTGCGCCCGACCGCGTGCGCTCCTACACCATGCATCAGCAGAATATCGAGGACTACGGCGCGGGACGCACACTCTTTGGCTCCGAGGAATTCGCCAAGCTCTTCGCCAACGGCGCGAACACCGGGCTTTTCAACGGCGAATATTTTTATGAGCAGCTGAGCCGGTTGCCGAAGGATGTGGACTGGATGTTCCGTGATGACGGCATGGGCCTCTACGCCATGGGCTCGCAGGACTTCGCGCGCGACCGCCTGACCAACGCGCTCTGGCACTGGAACCCGTCGTACATGCCCTTCGTCTGGTGTGACGCCTCCACCTTCATGGGCAACGATGAAAATATCCGCCCCTTCGCCCTCGCCTTCCGCTCGCTGCCGCAGGGCGACTATACGCTGCTGCAGGGCCAGGGGCGCGACATGAACGTGGCCATCAAACAGTTGAAAGGCAAGTCGCTGTGGGCCGTGCTCAATCCCGGCTGGTGGCCGCTCAGCGTGGAACTCACCACCTCGAAGGCGCACGTCATGCTGCGCGACCGCGTGACGGGTCGGAACTATCCCGTCGAGAACGCGCTCACTCTCACGCTGCGCCCCTTTGACGTGGTGGTATTGGAAAGCGCCGACACCATCAGCATCACCAGCGCGAAAGCGACGCCCAGCGACGGCGCGGTCTTCACCACCCTGCGCGCGCGCCTGGCCGAGGTCAACGCCACCCTCACCGCCGCCCTACCCTCCAGCAAGATCAGCCCGGTACTCACCACGCAGCTCACCGCCGCCGTGCGCAAAATCGACAGCGCCCTCACCGCCGGCGACGCCCTCACCGCCTGGTGGACCCTGGAAAGCTGGGAAGGTCGCTACCCCTACCTGAAGGTCAAGGAAGGGTTGAAGAAGTAAGGCGGGACGACTGCGCCAGCTTGACGGCGCGGTTATTCCTGCCGGCGGTCGATGTGCGCTGCCGCATCGACCGCCCATGCCTCCAGTAGCGGCGTGAGGGCGGCGCACCAGCTGGCGGCCATCTTCTCCGCCCCCTGGGCGTTGGGGTGAACGTGGTCGTCCACGGTGTCGGTGGTCCAGGCGAAATTCGCCGCGTGGTTCACCAGGATGATCGGCTGTGCGGGCGTGCACAGCCGCTCCGCCAGCGCACACAACGCCGCGTTGAGTTGCGGCAGATAGGCGTATTTCGGCAGCTTGCCGCTCAACCCGACCTGCGCCAGCAGCACGATCACCTTCGGATTGAGCGCGCGCACGGTGGCGATGATGGCTTCCGTCGCCGCGACGATGCCCGCGACCGGCTCCTCCGCCACATCATGGTTGTGTCCGGCATGCAGCAGCACGATATCCGCCGGCTGTGCGCGAAAACTGTCGCCGATGACGCCCGCCAGAAACTCGGCGTTTTTGCCGCTATACCCCTCATGCGCCAGCACACCATCCGTGCGCGAGCCGACAAACGCCACCGCATACCCCGCCGCCGCGAGGCGTTCCCCGAGCGGCGCGCGATAACTGGAGAAATAATCCCCACCTTCCGTAATCGAATCGCCCACCGGCATAATGCGGCAAACGCGCGGCGTGGTCATGGTGCGCTCCTTGTGTGCTGTATTTATGGTTCTCCCGCAAGAACCCAGAGCAGCGGAATGCCCGCGTGCGTGGTGGCACTATCACAGCAAACGGGATAGCCGGGCTTGGGCCCTGTTTCAGACAGTGCTAAGGACAACAGGCAAGGCTCATGTCAGCAGCACTCACCAGAAACTTCTCTCTCTCGGCGGAATTCTTCTCCGCTATAGCGCGGTTTTGGTGTCGCAATACGTGAGCCGGCCGGCCGGTTTGCCCGTGTATTGGAGCCCGCGCGCCGGATTTTCCCTCTGGAGGC